>JAFGRS010000671.1 GCA_016935045.1 Lentisphaeria bacterium
GGAGGAATAGCGGAGCCCCACCGCCACCTCCTCCACCGTCATCTCCGTCTCTCGAACCAGAAGCGTGACGTCGGCCGCAGGCGCGCCCGCCGTCTCCCCGCCGAGCAGCTCGTACGCGTCCGCCCCCTTGTGGAGGCGGCGGTAGTCGCCGGCCAGCGCCAGCGCCTCCCCCAGGTGGATGCGTGGCGAGAGCTCCACGTGCGTGTAGGATCCCGGCGTCCAGCGCACGGCCTGCAAGGACGAGGCCGGGGGGAGGAGCGCCTCGTGTGGCGCCACCCGGCGCAGGATGTCCACGGCGGCCTGGGTGCCGTGGCGGAAGCTGCCCCGGAAGTCGAGACGCGAGCCCACGCGGAGTCCCGCGTCCACGCGCCCCTCCAGGTCCTGCTGACCGTCGCCGGCGGCGAAGTCGAGGAGCACGTTGGGATCGTCGAGGATGCCCGTGGGAAGGCGCACCACGAAGCCCCCGTAGAGGGCCCAGGCGAAGCGCGGAGAGACGGCAACCGAGTCCCGCACTTCCCCGTCCAGGAGGCGCACCGTCGCGTTCACCTCCACGTCCCCCATCTGCCAGATCCCCGGGTAGCTCGTCAGCGGGGTCATCCCCACCCCCGAGGACGTCGATAGGGCACGAAACCCAGCGTCGTCCAACGCCGTCGATGCGAACGCGAGGGGCAACCCCACCGCCGGAATCCCCGCCGCCGCCAGGCCAGCGTTCAGGACCGCATAGGTCTCCTCGAGCCTCGCCGCCACGGGCGCGCCTGCCAGGGGGAAGAAGGGCGTGGCGAAGTACGCCCCGAACAACCCTTCCCAGAACCCGGTGGCCCGCTGGGCCAAGGCCGTGGCGTCGGAGCACTCCTCCGAACTCGCCGCGGCACACAAGCTCGCCGCGCGCGACTCGGCCGCCACCGCCGCCTCCCCCAGCGCCGAGAGGAGGTCCGACACCCCCTGGCCCCCCGAAGAGGCTGGGTTCAGGCCAAGGTTGGCCGTCGAGTCGGCGCGGAACGCGAAGTCCAGCGTGCTCCGCCCCCGCACGTAGGGAACGCTCGCCCCGACCGTAAGCCAGTCGAAGACACCGAGGCGGAGCCCGAAGTCGAGCCGCGTGACTTCCTTGTTCAGCCGCCCCACCGTCGAGCCCACCCGCCCCTCGAACCCCGCGTCCCCCGAGAGCGACCGGAGCGTCTCCTCCAGCGTGGTGATCCCCGGGAAGAGCCCCACCCCCCGCTCGTCGGTGAGGTCCATCCCCAGCGCCTCCTCCACGTCCTTCCCGTCCGCGCCGATCCCGTAGCGCGTATCCCAGAAGGAGATGGACGGCGCGAAATCCAGCCGCACCCGACCCCTGGGCACGAGCGGGTCCGACATGGTCTGCCCCGCGGCCCCAACCGGCGCCGCCAGCCCCGCCAGCATCAGCACCACCACCCCGCCCATCACCCTACGCGGGGAGCCGGAAGGGAGGGAGCGGAACGGGATCATCGAAGGGCGTCCGGGGTTCAAGACGAGTGCGGGCAGGAATTGTGGAAAGGCGGCCAAACATAAGGCGCGCCGGGGCCCGGAGGAACACGCCCCAGCCCACCGCCTCGGGCGCTTGACCTCCCCGGAGCCCTTTTCTAGCTTCTTACCCCACATACCACGCGGGAATAGCTCAGTTGGTAGAGCACAACCTTGCCAAGGTTGGGGTCGCCGGTTCGAGTCCGGTTTCCCGCTCTGAAGGGGGGCAAGCGTCGGGCGCCCGATGCGCGCCCCCCTTCGCGTCGGCGCCGTAGCCAAGTGGTAAGGCAGAGGACTGCAAATCCTTTATCCCCGGTTCGAATCCGGGCGGCGCCTCTAACAAACGGCGAGAAGCGGGCGGCCAGGTCTTCGACCTGACCGCCCCTTCGTTTCCGGAGGGTCGCGGCGCCGCCTGGGCGGGGTGCCCGCAGGGCGGACCGCGGCTCGCCGCAGGCGAGCCATTCGAACCGGAGGTTCGACTCGAGCGGCCTCCGCGGGCCTCGAAGATCCGCGTGCTCATCCGCGAGAGGAGCGAAGGTCGCCGAAGGCGACCGGAGCTCAATCCGGGCGGCGCCTCTGAACCGCTAAAGCTTTCGCGGACCCGTGGGCTCAGCCGAGCCTGCGGGTTCTTGCGTTCAGGGATGCAGAGGCGCCGCCCGGATCGCCGAGGCGATACGAGGAGCCCACGCCGGTAGGCCCCCCGTGCCCATGGCCGCAGGCAAATCCGGGCGCCACTCCGCCCTCCAAGACCCTCTCGCGCCGATGCACGCACTCCGAGGCCGGCCGGAAACCGGACCCATCCGACCATGGGTCCGCCGCAACCCGTCAGCGATCATGGCCCATGCCTCGCTACCCCCAGACCGAGCAGATCATCGCTGAGCTGCGGCAGGTCCTACGCACGCGTGGATACAGCGTGCGGACGGAGGACACGTACGCACGATGGGCAGCCCGCTTCCTCGCGGATGCGGGCCACCCACATCGGGACACCCTGAGCAAGGAGCATGTGGAGCGCTTCCTCACCCGCTTGGCAGAGACGTCCGTGTCCCCCAAGACCCGGAACCAGGCCGCTTCGGCCATCGCCTTCCTCTTGAAGGAGGTCCTCCAGTCGGATGCCGCCGCGGACATCAAACGCGCCCGCAGCCGAAGCCGGGTGCCCACCGTGCTCTCCCATCAGGAGGTGTGTGCGGTTCTCAATGAGCTCTCGGGCCGGAAGTACGTCATCGCCGCGCTGCTGTACGGGACGGGGATGCGCCTGTCGGAGGCGCTGGGGCTGCGGATCAAGGATGTGGACTTCGAGTTGGACCGGATTGTCGTCCGACAGGGGAAGGGGGGCAAAGACCGGGTCCTGCCGTTGCCCGCCATGCTCGCCGCCGAGATCACAAGGCAGATCCGGAGAGTGCGCCAGATCCACCAGCGGGACTGCGAGCGTGGCGGCGGCTGGGCATGCCTGCCCGGCGCGCTGGCCCGGAAGAAGCCCGACGAGGGGTACAGCGTGGGTTGGCAGTACGTGTTCCCCGCGAGGTCATGCGCGGTCGACCCCGTAACCCGCCGGAAGGGTAGGGGCCCCCTGCACCCATCGGCGATGCAGCGCGCCGTCCGTGCGGCCGTGCGGCGCGCCGGTATCATGAAGCCGGCGACATGCCACACGTTCCGCCATTCCTTCGCCACGCAGATGCTGCGCGACGGTTACGACATCCGCGTGGTCCAGGAGCTCCTGGGGCACCAGGACATCCGAACCACCATGATCTACCTGCACGCCACCGACCAAGGTGCGGCCGGCGTCAGAAGTCCCTTGGACCGGGCTGCGGCAGGCCGCCCGGGCCGGTTCCGGCCGGGAGGCGGCCGGGACGACAAATAGCCCAGGGCAGCCTGCCAGTCTAGCCCCTGAAGATCGCGCGGCGCGCGGGAGCGGAATTCGGCTGCCTTCCGCCAACGCGGCCCGTCGCGCCACCCGTGCCCGTTTCGGTCCGAAGATTCGGGCTGCTCGACAGCTGCCGCCACGGGTTCCTCCGTGAGATCTGGCGGAACTGGTGCAGGGCGCACGGGAGCTCGACACTTGCCCTCAGCGCAGGAGGTACCCCAATTCCATTGGCGTGTCGGCAGCAGAGAACCAGGTTAGACAGCGGGAGATAGACATGGTCAAGGCTGCGACTCGGGGACTGTGTGTGCTCTGCGCGCTTGCCCTCGGCACATCCTGCTCTCCGACCCCTGAATCGAAGTCCGGCGAGTCAGTGGACGACCTCGGTCCAGAAGTCGAGGTCTTGATTGACACTGACGACGCCGTAATCGGGCAGATAGCCGATCTCGTCATCGCCCCTGATGGCACCGTGTATGCTGTCGACCGCCAGGCCGGCCAGATCCACGTCATCGACTCTGCGGGGCATCGGCTCCCCTCGATCGGTAGGCCAGGGGCAGGTCCCGGGGAATTCGCGCAACCGACCACCGCGGAGGTCGTCGGCGATACCCTCTTCGTTGTCGATTGGGGCAATGGTCGCCTCCAAGCTCTGAGCCTATCGGGGGAGCCACGGCTGACGCGCGCCCTGCCGCAAGGCTACCCCCCGAGCATCGGAGCCGGCACTCGCTTTGTGCGGCCAACTTTGGGCAGGGACAACGTACTGGCGGTGATCTATCGCCCGGACCTGAGCACGGTGGCGGGTATCGGCAGGATCGTCGGGCAACCGACAGACCTCA
>JAFGRS010000091.1 GCA_016935045.1 Lentisphaeria bacterium
CCCGCCAGGAAGCGAACACCCGGGACGGCGTCCTCTTCCTCGGCGTGACCCTGCGGGCCGAGATCCGCGGCTGACGCGCGGGCGGCGCCGCCAGAGTGAGGCGCATGGCGCAGTCCGTGCCCCCGAGCCGCCCCACCGCGCGGTTAGGACACACGCCCAGGCAGGGACATGGGCACGGGCACGGGGAGGGGGCTCCGAGGCTGCCCCCGTCTGTGATGGGTCAAGGTGAGGGTTGTGCGGATGCGACCGAACGTTGTGGTGATCGTCGCGGATGATCTGGGGTACGGCGACCTGGGCTGTTTCGGCAATCCCCGGGTGCGCACGCCGTGCCTGGATGCCCTTGCGGGCGAAGGTCTGCGGCTGACGCAGCACTATGCCGGCTCCCCCATGTGCGCGCCTTCCCGGGCCGCGCTGTTGACCGGCAGGGACTCCCACCGCGCCGGCGCCATCGACGTGCCGGAGAACCGGGGCCTGGACCGCATCGCCCTCTGTCACCCCACCATGGCGGACCTCCTCGCAGGCGCCGGCTACGCCACCGGGCTGGTCGGGAAGTGGCACAACGGCGCCATCGACCCCCGTTTCCACCCGAACCGCCGCGGGTTCGCGGAATTCGCCGGGTTCCAGGGCGGCCTGATGGACTACTGGCAGTGGTGCATCCAGCACAACGGAAGCTACCGCCGCGGGGACGGCCGTTACCTCACCGACGTGTTCACCGCCGAGGCCGTGGACTTCATCCGCGGGCATCGCCGGGAACCGTTCCTCCTCTGGCTCGCCTACAACGCGCCGCACACCCCGCTGCAGGCGCCCGAACCCGAGTTGGCGGAGTTCGCCGGGGCGGACTGTCCGACCCGGGCCGTGCGCACGATCTACGCCATGAACCGGCGCCTGGACAGCGGAATCGGGCACATCCTCGAAACCCTCGATGCGGAGGGTCTCTCGGCCGACACCATCGTGCTGTTCGTCAGCGACAACGGGCCCATGTTCGTGGGCACGGGTGAGGACTGCACCCGGCGGGACAACGGTGTATTCAGCGGCAGCAAGGGTGACGTTCTGGAGGGCGGCATCCGGGTCCCGGGCATCGTGCGCTGGCCCGCGGGTCTGCCGGCGGGGGGAGAAGTGCGCGCTCTGGTCCACTTCGTCGACTGGCTGCCGACGTTGCTGAGCTGCTGCGGCGTGGCCATCCCGGACGGCCTCGACGGCCAGGACGCGGCCCCCCTGCTGCGGGGCGAGCCCCGCCCGCAACCCACGCGCTTCTGGCAGTGGAACCGCTACCAACCCGTGCCCTGCTGCAACGCGGCCGTGCGCCAGGACGACTGGAAGCTCTACTGGCCCGCCATCCCCGAAGCCCTCCGCAAGCTCCCCGAAGACAATCGCCTCTCGGAGGAGGTGCGCATGCGCCCCGAAAGCGTCCACGACATCACCCGCACCCCCATCGAACGCAGCATCCCGCCCCCCGGCCAACCTCGCCTCTTCCACATCGGCAACGATCCCGGGGAACATCATGACCTGGCCGCCACATGCCCGGACGTCGCCGCGCGCCTCAGAATACGCCTGGAAACCTGGTTCGAACAGGTCGAGGCCGAACGCCGCGCGCTCCCCGAGGAGATGCGCGGATACGCCGCCTCCCTCGGCGCGGAGTAGCGGACAACGGATATCCGACCCGGCACGCAGGGCCGTTGCAGGATCGGCGCCCGGCTGCCCGCCGCCATGGCGCTGGGGCCGGTCGTCCTCGACCGCACCCCCCGTGACGGAGGCATTGGTTTTTTCGCGGGGCGACGAACGCTTCCGTGCCGCGCGTGTCCCAAGAGTGCGGCAGGGAGCTGGGCAGGAAGGGACGGATGGGACATGGTAAGGTTGGGAGGAGCCCGCGGGCGATCGCGGATTCTGATTGTATTGTCTGGATGCCAGGCTGCGGGCCGGGCGGCGGGTCGGCAGTGGGGCTGTGTTTTTGGCAGGCCGCCTTTGAGGAGCAGGGCATGGTTTCGACAGGGTGGTTGACAGGCATTGCGGTGGCGCTGTGCACGGTTTCCCGCGCCCTGGCCGCCGGGGACGCGGCCGGGGCTCACGGCGCCGACCGGCGGGAGCTGCTGGCGGGCGTCGAGGAGATTGCGGCACCGGGCATTCCGGGGCCGGTGTGTGTGGTGGGACCGCAGGCCTTCTGCGTTGTGTCCTGCCATTCGGACGGGGTGCCCGCGGCCGTGGTGGCGGCCGGGACTGCCGGGCAGGGCCGGGTGGTCGCCTTCGGCCACAACGGTTACATGAACGAGAAAGCCCTGGCAACGGCGGATACCGGCAGGCTCGTCAGCAACGCCCTGCGCTGGAGCAGCCGCAACCCCGCGCCCCACGTGCTCGTCATCCAGGCCGACGCGATGGCCGAATTCCTCCTCGGACAGGGTTTCGCCGTGCAGCGCGCGAACGTTGCCGACGCGGCGGCGCGCATCGCGGACGCCCAAGCCGTCTGCATCGACTCCCACGCCATCGGCAACCAGCCGCTCGGGGACGCCATCGCCCGGCATGTCGAGGCGGGCGGGGGACTGGTCACATTCGCCACCGGATGGGGCTGGGTGCAGCTCAACCCCGGCAAGGCCATCAACCGGGACTTCGCGGCTAATGCCATCCTGGCCCGGGCCGGCATCGCCTTCTCGGCCGCCATGAGCAAGCGGACCTCTGCCCAGGGGTTCGCCGCCACGGACGATGGTGGACCCTATGTCCAGGCCGGGGCCGCGCTGGATGCCCTTCTGGGGCAGGCGGATGGCACCGTCACCATGTCCAAGGAGGAGATGAAGCAGGCCTCCACCATCATCACGCAGGCGGCACGAGCCGTACACGTGGACGACACCACCTTCCGGCCACGGATCGAGGCACTCCTCGACCGCCAGGAGGCGCCCATCGTGCCGACGCGGGCCAATCCCGTCCGCGACAGCGACGGACTGGCGCGTCTCGTCGTGGCCCTGCTCACGGAACGTCTGCGGCAGATGCCCGCCGCGGAGATCACGGCGCATCCGGCGGCGAAGGAATTCCCGGGCGAAGTGCCCGCGGATGCGGCGCGGGTACGGGAGACGATCTCCGTGGATACCTCCGTGCCCCGCTGGCACAGCACCGGGCTCTATGCCGCACCCGGGGAGGCAGTCACGCTGGTGGTCCCCGAGCCGGCGGCGGGGAAGGGATTGCTGCTGCGCATCGGCGCCCACCGTGACGGCATCTGGCCACGTTCGGAATGGTGGCGTTATCCGGAGATTACGCGCACCTTTGCCGTCGCCGGTCCGCGCACCGTGGGAGCATGTGCCTTTGGTGGCCTGGTCTACCTGGAAGTGCCTGATGGCTGTGACCTGGGTGTCATCGAAGTTGCGTTCGAAGGGGCCGTTCCGGCGCCCCTGTACCGTCGTGGGCAGACGGACCTGCGCGAGTGGCGCGAGAGCATTCGCCTGCGCCCGGGGCCCTGGGCGGAAATCGGGAGCGGCAAGGTGATTCTGACGGTCCCCGCGGCGAACGTCCGGGACCTTGACGATCCCGAGGAGCTGATGGCGTTCTGGGATGGGGTCCTCGACGCCTGTGCCGACCTGGCTGTCATCGGCCGCGAGCGGAAGAGCCCCGAGCGGTATGTGACCGACGTGCAGATCTCGGTGGGGTACATGCACTCGGGGTACCCGATCATGACCTTCCTCGATGTCGCGCCGCGCTTCGTCGACGTGGCCGATCTGCGCGGCAAGGGGAACTGGGGCATGTTCCACGAGATGGGGCACAATCATCAGAGCGGGGACTGGACGTTCGGCGGGACGGTCGAGGTCACGGTGAACCTGTTCTCGCTGTACGTGCTCGAACAGTGCTGCCCCGGCGCCCCCGTGCTCGGCGGGGCCTTGCCGGAGAACCGGATCAAGCGTACCCGGAAACATATCCTCGAAGACAAGGCTTCCTTCGATGCCTGGAAACGGGACCCCTTCACGGGCCTGGTGATGTACATCCAGCTCCGCGAGGCATTCGGCTGGGACGCCTACAAGCGCGTTTTCGCGGAGTACCGCTCCCTCCCCAAAGACCAGAAGCCGGCGGACGACGACGCGAAGCGGGACCAATGGCTGATGCGCTTCTCGCGCACCGTGGGCCGCAACCTGGGACCGTTCTTCGAGGCCTGGGGCGTGCCGACCTCGGAAGAGGCCCGACGGGCCGTCGCCGAATTGCCCGTCTGGATGCCCGATGACTTCCCGCCACAGCAGTGACGCCGGGGGCCGGCCGGCGCGGCGCTCGAGCGCTCCAACCGCCTGCGCGTCGGGGGCATGCGTCCTGCGGCGGCTCTCGCCGCGGGTGGTGAACGTCGAAGGCATCGGCCCGGGCGCTCGGCTTCCGGACCTGGACAGGCCGGAGGAGACGGTACGCCTGATTCCCGCCGTGCCGGCGTTGGTCCGCGACCCGGATGCCCCGGATGCCGCGCGCCGGGGCCGTCGGACGGTCCCGGGGCAGGGCGCGCCGCCGGCAGGCCGTGACCATGACCGAGCTGAGGAGATGTCCGTGTCCCTGACCCCACGCCATCCAGGTCCCGGCCCGGGTCCCGTTCGGCTCCTCGTCGTGGACGTGGACGGCACCCTGTTGACATCCGGCAAGCGGCTGACCGCGGCGGCCGCGGAAGCCGTCGTTGCCGCGCGCGAGGCCGGGTTGGCGGTGACGTTGGCGACCGGCCGGATGGTCGAGGCGGTCGCCCACTGGATCCGCGATCTGGGGCTGCGGACGCCGCAGATCGGCAACAACGGAGCCGATATCCTGGACCCGGTGACCGGGCTACGCCTGCTGCACATCGCCATGGCGCCCGCCGCCGTCGGCCTGCTGCTGCGCTTTGCCCGCCGCCACGATTGCCTGCCGGTGCTGTTCTCGGGGGCCAGGGTACTGGCCGCGGAGCGGCGGGACGACCTCTGGCTGATCGAGCGCAACAACGAGCCGGTGGAACTCGTGTCGTGGGAGGAACTGCTCCGGCCCGACCGTGAAGTCGAGAAGGCCCTCTACCTGGATCGGCGCCATCCGGAGCGCCTGCCGCCGCTGCGTTCCCGGCTCCTGGGGGAGATTGCCGACGGGGAGCCCGTCCCCTTCGACGCCCAGATCACCGAGCCCGGCATCCTCAATTTCTGCCATCCCCGGGCGACCAAGATCGAGGCCGTGCGCTGGCTGTGCGGCCATCTGGGCATTGCCTTGTCGGAGGTTGCCGCGGTGGGGGACGGGGAAAACGACGCGGCGCTGCTCGGCGGCGTCGGTCTCGGCATCGCCATGGGCAACGCGGCGCCGCCGACCCGCGCCGCTGCCGCGGTTACGGTGGCGGACAACGACCACGGCGGCGTGGTCCAGGCCATCCGCGAGGTCGTGCTGCCGCGCGCCGGGCTTGCGGCAGCGTCCACGGGGA
>JAFGRS010000672.1 GCA_016935045.1 Lentisphaeria bacterium
CCAACGTGGTGCGCTACTCCTTCGTTGTGAGGCTCTTTCATCCTCTACTCCGCACCGGCTTTCACCGGCGCTTTCGGTCAGTCCTCTACTCTGACATTACCAGCCGGACGGTCTTGCTCTCTGCCGGGATACCGATCCACCGGTTGCGCCGCTCCATGACGCCATACCGGGGCATTCCTGGACAACCTGTATTCGGACAAGCACTCCGCCGTTGGGCGTTCGGGACTCGACCTTCGTCCGGGATGGACGATATTCGGAGCCAACACGTTGGTCCAGCGGACTTCGCGGCCTTGGCCGCTGACCGGGCGGTTAGGGCGGTTAGAGGCAGGCTGGGTCTGGCGGAGCGCCGGGTGCGCGCAGGCACCGAGGAGCCGAACACATGGGTCGAATGGGGCTGGTGTTCCTGAGTGCCGCGTTTGGCGCCGCGGCGGCCGAAGCGTGGCGCGCGTACGAGGTATACGAGCCGTCGGTCGAGCGGTTCTTCGTGAACGATCCTCGGACCCAGGCGCTGCAGTACAACCACGACAGCAGCATTGCCTGGTACGGGGGGCGCTGGATCTGCCTGTGGAACGCCAACGAACCGGCGGCGGAAGGCAGACCCGGCCAGCTCAACTACATGAGTTCGAGTCGGGATGGGCGCGCCTGGTCGGCGCCCGTCGCCTGCTTCAGTGATCCCCGGTTCTGCGAGCCGCCGGTGCCCTGTTCCGCGGGCACGCAGTGGCAGCCGAACCTGATCGTGGTTGGCCCCGAGCTGTGGGCGCTCTGGTGCCAGCACTCCCGGGACGGGCACAGGGGCGCCTACCTCTCGCGCCTGCGAGAGCCCGACGGCAGGTGGGAAAACACCAGGATCCTCTTCGACCAGGAGCCCGATCCCCTGCTGGACGGACGGCCCTTCCGGGTGTTCCCGACGCAGAATCCCATTCGGCTCCGCTCGGGACGGGTCCTGGCCCCCGTCACCCTGAGCAGCTCGGACCGGGCCGAGGACGCCCCGGCGGACCTTTCGTCGTGGTGGGCGCGGGAGAAACGCAACTCGGTGATCCATACCGACGATCTGGGCCTGACCTGGCATTGCTCCCCGGGTACGATTCAGCCTGGCCGCAGTTGGGCGCAGTGGGAGCCCACGGTTTGGGAGGCCGCCGACGGGAGCATCCGGATGTTCGCCCGGAACAACGACTTCCGTGGCCGACAGGCGGAGGGACCGCGGCCGGCCCAGATGCTGCTCTGGTCGCGGAGCATGGACGGCGGGGCCACCTGGACACCGCACGAGTACGTTCCGGTCGAGACGGTGGCGTCCAGGATGCACGTGCTGTCCCTGGCTGGAAACCGGTTCGTGATGGTGCACAACGACTGGCCCGCGGGACGGTTCGTGCAGGACCGGCGGAACCTGGCTCTATTCTTCAACCGCGGGGGCGGCATGGACTTCGTGGCCGGACCCTCGATCACCGGGGCGGAACCGTTCGTGATGTATCCGCAGATGTGGGTACACGAGGACCGCCTGCTGGTGAGCTACAGTCAGGGGAACGCATTGCGATCGATCAAGGTTGCGCATGTGGCGCCTCTGCCGGATCCCGGGCGACACTACCTGTTTCCGCGGGGTGCAGGGGACCCGCTCCCGCGTCCGGCGCCGACCGGGAAGGGGTCCCGTTTCGAAGGCGGGCAGTGGGCAACGGCGCGCGCGGCGGTGGACCCGGGCAGGACCTGTGTCACTCTGGGCGCGTGGGTGTGCCCCGAGGAGGACGGTGCGCTCTTCGACAACCGGGCGGCCCGACCCGCGGGAGGGTTCCTGGTCGGGCTCTCCGGCGGGCGGCCGTTTCTCTATCTCGGGACACAGGACCACAACATCAGCCCGTCCCGGCTCCGGATCCGCGCGGGGACATGGACCTACGTGGGGGTGAGCATCGAGGCGCAGGCCGGCTGGGTCGATTTCGTCGTGAGCGGGGAATCGGAGCGGGTCCCTTTCCATGCCCCTCCGCCGAATCCTCTGGCCGGTGTCCCGCCGCGGATCGGGTACCCCGCGCTCGAAGGCAGCCGTGTGCCCGGCTACCGCGGGGAGTTGGGTGTGCTGTTCCTCTGTGCCGAGAGTCTGTTGGGCGCCGCGGAGCACGGGGCGGTGGCCGACGCGACCTCTCCCCTTACGGGGCCGGGGGTGAGACCCCAGTCCCGTTGGCCCGGCGCCCTTCCGGAACTCCTCTTCGATCCGGGGGAACAGGCCGCCGTCGAAGAGGGATTTGCCCTCGGCGCCGTTCCCCAGAGCGGGGGCAGTGCCGCCGCGGCGGTAGTGGAGGACACGCCGGTGCTGCGGATCCGAGGCGAAGGATCGGCGGGCGTCGAACTCGATCCCAACCGCCGGGACGGCGACGACGAGGTGAATATCCGCTTCCGGTTCCGGATCGAAAACGGTGACCGGCATGTCATCTGCACCCTCGGTGACGCCGACGAACCGGCCCGTCTGACGACCGGCGAAGGGCGCCTCCGGCTGGAAAGCGGACACGGCAGAGCGGACGCCGGCCCGATCCGCCCGGGCCAGTGGACAGACGTTGCCCTCCGCAGCAGCCGTTCGCGCACGTCGGTCGGGGTGGGTGACGGCGCGGTAGTCGCGGTGGAACACCGGCCGAAGGCGACCTGGGTGTACCTCGGGCAGGGCTACCGCGGCGGCGCGGTGGCGCTGGATTCCTCCTTCCTGGTCGACACGGGTTCCGTCCGCACCCGTGTGATTCCGGCGACGGTTGCCCAGCCGCGGGACAACTGAGGCAGCCGCCTTGCGTTCCTTCCGGGGCGGCAGCCGCAGGGGAAAGGCCCCCTACGGATCGTCTCAGGACTGCCGGTGTCCCCGGAGCTGTACCCCCGAAGTCATGTCCGCGCCTGCCGGTTGCAGGCGCGATGCAGGCAGGTGTCCGTCAGGCCTCACCATGTGGATCGCGGGGCACGCGCAAGTGGAACGCCCGGAGGAGAGGCGCTGGAGCCCGCCGCCTGCCTGTGCGTCGCACCTGCCTGGGTCGCGGACGCGACAGGCAGGCGCAGACAGGTCCTCGGCGGTATGCCGAACCAAAGCAGGTACGGCGCAGAACGACCGACGCCGGCGGGAACGCTGCAGGAATGGGCGTTCGCCGTGCGCGCGCCGGGGCGTTCCGGGGCCCGGTCAGCGGCAGGCGGCGGCGCAGAACCGGCGCGGCGCGGATGGACCCTGGCCGGCAGCGCCGGCGGAAGCCTGCTCGACCCGCCCCGTCCCCGGCAGGGCCGGGAGGCGGGCCTGCTGGAGCTTCTCGAGGTCGGGGGGAAGCTGCATGCCGGTGACGACGTGGCCATCGGCGCAGAGTACGTTGTAGCCTCCCGGATGGGGGGGAGGGATCCGCTTCGAGACGCAGTTCATCTCGATCAGGAGCCATGCCTTGCTGGGGTTCTTCAGCGTTGCCCGGCCACCGCATTTCTCGTTGTAGACGAAGGTCAGCCCCCGATCCGCCAGCTCCTTGGGCGCGGCAGGACAGATCCACATCTCCCGGGGAATGGCATACCCCGCCTCTTCCATCACCCGCACGATGCTCTTGGGGTCGTTGTAGGCGTCGGACGGGTAGAAGACGGCCTCCGGATACTTGCCTTCGGAGAGATGGTACATCTGCACCATCTGGCCGATCTGCTGCAGACCCATCTTGCACTTCGTCTCGACCGCCCGCTGCTTCGCCGCCGCGTACTGTGCCGCGGGAATGCTGGTGACAATGGCGGAGACAGCCAGAATCTCCGTCAGGGAAAAGGCCTGTCTCAGCCGCCGGGAACAACGTGCCGCGCCGATCATCGCCCTGCTCCTGTTGCCGGGGGGGAGGCCGGGAGCGCCGTGACCGACGCGCCCGGGCCGAAGGTCAGATAATAGTATAGCCACGGCACCGCCGTCTCCGCAAGCCTCCGGGCAGACTCGAAGTACAGCGCCCGGGTGCGCGGGTCCTCCGTCCGCAGCGCCGCCACAACCAGGGCCGGAGCGGCATGGACCGGGCGTTGCGCCGCAGCCCAGAGCGCCAGGTCAGGCGCGGATTCCCGCCCCCGAGCCGCGGCGCAGATGCGGGCATGGGGGGCATAGGAGACCAGATCGCCCGCGCAGCGTTCCCAGAGGTCGAGGGCTTCCCGCGGCCGGCCGAGAAGCTCCCGCGCCAGGGCCTCGTCAAAACAGGCCATTCCGTAGCGCCCGTCCCCCAGGGAAGGGTCCTGCTCCCGCAGGCGCATCATCTCCCGCCGGCGTGCGTAGTGCTCCCGGTTCGCGGCAAGCAACTCGAGGGCGCCCACCCCATCCCCGGCCGCCAGACGCGCATGGGCGAGGTCCCGCGCCATCTCGCGGGAGGCCTCCGGGTCCAGCTCCTGCGCTGCCCGGGCCTCGAGGATCGCGAGGGTCTCGCTCACCCCGCCGGCACGGCGGAACCCCGCCCGGGCGTCCTCCCGCCAGGCATCGGGCGCCGCTTCGCCACCCCGCTCCAGAGCCTGGCGCACCCCGTCCAGTTCAATGGCCCGGCTGGCGGCCTGGGCGCGGGGGACGAGGGCACGCTGTCGCGCCGCATCCAGGGCCCGGCGGTGCCACAGAAAGAACGTCGTTGAGCCGCTGACCGCAAGCAGCACCAGGATGACGGCGCGCCGATGACGGACAAGGAAACGGTCCGCCCGGCGCCCCATGGAGGGGATGGTGGCACTCACCGCGGATTGATTGAGGCAGGCGGCGAGGTCCGCCACGACGCAGGCCATGGAGGGATAGCGGTCTTCCGGGCGCTTCTCGAGCATCTTGAGGAGCACGGCGCAGAGGGACCGTGAGAGTCCCGGCCGAGCCCGGCGGGGGTCGGCGGGGGCCTGTTCCCGAATGGTGCGGATGACCTGTTCCATGCCCTTCTCCGGACTCAGCTCGTAGGGCATGACGCCGGTGAGCATCTCGTAGAACAGCAACCCGAAGCTGTACTGGTCGCTGAGGTGGGTGGCCGCCTTCAGGGAGGTGGCCTGTTCCGGGGCCATGTATCTCGGCGTGCCGATGGCCATCGAGGAGAGGGTCAGACTCGCCTCGAGGTCCATCTCGATCCTGGCCAGGCCGAAGTCAGCCAGCAACGGCGTGTCGTCTTCGGCAAGGAGGACGTTCCCTGGCTTGACGTCCCGGTGGATGATCCC
>JAFGRS010000092.1 GCA_016935045.1 Lentisphaeria bacterium
CCGCCGCCACTGCCCTTGCGGCAGTGGAGCGCCGATTCGGGTAGGGGGAGCGCGGCCGCACCCCCTCCCCGCCCTCCGATCAGCGCTCCACCGGGACAAGCCCGGCGGCGGCGCTGGGATCTTGACACCGCCCTGGGGATTGTCTTGTGGGCCGTTGACAGCCGATATAGCGTATGTTGGCCCGGAGGGGAGGAACTACGAGACACGCGAAAGGCGCGAAAATGACAACCGAGAAGACCGTTTTCAAGGATGAGAGTGATCAGGTCATCGGCAAGCAGCACGGCTTTCTTGCCCGCTCCCCCGCCAGGCACGCCGTCCATCCGGAACGGACAGGCGCGCGACCACGTGGGGTTCTGCAAGGGCCTGGTATGGCCTGAGAACGGTCTGTATCCCAGGATCCGTGCCCGCGATGTCCTGCCTGCGCCTGCCTGTCGCATTCGCGACGCGGACAGGTGTCCGCACCGGCAGGCGCGGGGGGGCGAGCCGGATACGGGACGATTCGTAGGCAAAGAGCAACGCGGAGTTGTGATCATGCGCAGTCTGGACCTGGCGGTGCTGTTTGTGTACGTGGCGGGGGTGGTGATCTTCGGCTGCCGGTATGTCCGCCGGAGCCGCACCACCCGGGAGTTCACCGTGGCGGGGGGACGCATTCCGGCCTGGGCGGTGGCCCTGAGCATCTTCGGCACGTACCTGAGCAGCAACACCTTCCTGGGCGTTCCCGGGAAGGCCTACGGCAGCGACTGGAATTCCTTCGTCTTCAGCCTGTCGCTGCCGCTGGCCGTGATCCTGGCGGTGCGCGTGTTCGTGCCCTTCTACCGCCGCAGCGGCGAAGTCTCGGCCTATCACCATCTCGAAGTGCGTTTCGGGGCCTGGGCGAGGACGTACGCGGTGGTCTGTTACCTACTCACCCAGCTCTCCCGCATGGGGGCGATCCTCTTCGGCGTGGCCCTGGCCCTGAAGGCGCTTACGGGCTGGCCCATGGCCGCCATCATCGTCGTCGGAGGCATCCTGATCACGCTCTACACGTTGCTCGGCGGCATCGAGGCGGTAATCTGGACGGATGTCGTGCAGAGCCTGGTGTTGATCGTCGGGGCGCTGGTGGTCGCGGGGGTGCTGGCTTCCGGGATGCCCGAGGGTCCTGGGCAGATCCTGCGCCTGGCACGCGCGGAGGGCAAGATGAGCCTCGGGCAGTTCGGTCCGGGCCTTTCCCAGTCCACCTTCTGGGTGGTGCTGGTGTATGGTGTGGTGATGAACCTGAACAACTTCGGCATCGACCAGAGCTACGTGCAGCGCTACCACGTGGCCCGGAGTGCCCGGGAGGCCGCCCGTTCGGTGTGGTTCGGGGCCTTGCTCTACATCCCCGTTTCCTTCCTGTTCTTCTGGATCGGGACCTCCCTTTACGCCTACTATCAGACCCATCCCGAGATGCTCGCCGAGGTCCGCACGGAGGTGGCGGAAACCTGGCTGCGGGAACAGGGCCTGCCGATCACCGGCGACGCACTCGCCGAGAAGGCGTCCGCCCTGACCCCCGCGGACATCGGCGACCGCGTCCTGCCGCACTTCATCGTCCGGGGATTGCCCCCGGGCCTCGCCGGACTGCTGCTGGCGGCCATTCTCGCCGCCGCGATGAGCAGCATCGACACCAGCCTCAACAGCTCGGCTACCGTCACCCTCGAAGACCTCTACCGGCGCTACCTGCGCCCGGGGGCGGGGGAGGCGGACTGCATGCGGGTGCTGCATCTCGCCACCCTGGCCTGGGGGGTGCTGGCGGTTGCCGTGTCGTTGGCGATGCTGGGGGTCAGGAGCGTGCTGGATGCCTGGTGGGCCCTGTCGGGGACCTTTGCCGGGGGCATGTTGGGGCTGTTTCTGCTGGGTGTGGTGTCGCGGCGGGCCTCCCGGCGCGAAGCGCTGGCCGGGGCCTGCACGGGGGTGGCGGCGATCCTGTGGCTGACCTTCTCCCCGAAGGCGTCCTGGCTGCCGGTGCTTCTGCGCAGCCCGTTTCATCCGTTCCTGGTCAGCGTCTTCGGCACGGCCGTGATCGTCTGCGTGGGGCTGGCCGTAGGGGCAGTGTCGGCCAGGTCCGGGGGAGGAGAAGCGGGGTAGCCGCAATACACTTCACTTTGCCCTCCCGGGAGGGTGGGAGGCGCCCTCTCGCAGAACCTGAGCTTTGTCGAAGGTCGAGTGGTGGCCCGGGTCCCCGCCGCCACTGCCCTCGCGGCAGTGGAGCGCCGATTCGGGTGGAGGGGGGAAAGATCGGCGCCCGGGTCCCCGCCGCCACTGCCCTTGCGGCAGTGGAGCGCCGATTCGGGGCGAGGGAGCGAGGCCGTGCCCCCTCCCCCCCCCTATCGGCGTTCCACCGGGACCAGCCCTGCGCCGGCGTCACAAACGCTGCTGCCGATCTCGAGTCAGCCCTTTTCCGCTGGATCCGCGCCCTTGCGTCCCGGCCGGTGAACCGGGATAGTAGGGACGGCGAACGCGATTGCGTGCCGGGGCCGCGGCCCCCGGACACAAGGTGTCGATACAAGGACGGGCCTCCGGATCATGGCGCATTCCCGACGAGCGTGGCTGGGGCTGGGGCAGGTCGGCGCCGCGTTCGTTGCCCTCCTGACGGCCGGGGCCGCGGCACGGGAACCTGACTCCGCCCTGACCGCCCCCATCGGCGCGCCCCTGCTCTTCGCCAAGCGTTTCAACTACGTCGGACTGCATATCTACGATACGTACTACAAGTGGCGGCCGGGCG
>JAFGRS010000673.1 GCA_016935045.1 Lentisphaeria bacterium
CCCTGTTTCCGCTGGGGGAGATGACCAAGGCGCGGGTGCGGCAGACCGCGCGTCGTCTGGGGCTGGTGCCGCACGGCATCCGCGAGAGCCAGGACCTGTGTTTCATCCCCGACGGCGACTGTGCCGCCTTCCTGAGCGGCCTTTGCGGCGGCGCACTGCCGGGAGCCGGTGACCTGATCGATCCGACGGGGCGGGTGCTGGGCAGGCACCGGGGTGCCTGGAGGTTCACGGTCGGGCAGCGGCGGGGTCTCGGGCTGGGAGGCGGTCCCTGGTACGTTCTGGCGGTCGATCCGGCGCGCAACCGGGTCATGGTCGGTCCCCGGGAGATGCTGCTGGGGAGGGTGGTGCAGGTGCGGGAGATGAACTGGCTGGTTTCCCCGCCGAGTCCCGCCAGCGAGCTGCGGGCCGAGGTACAGTTGCGCTACCGCATGCCGGCCCGGGCGGCCACGGTCCAGGTGCGAGACAACGGCCGGGCGGAGATCCGGTTGGACGAAGCCGTCGGCGCCATTACCCCGGGGCAGTTTGCGGCGCTGTATTCGGCGGATACGGTGCTGGGAGGCGGCTGGATCTGCGGGCCGGCGCCCCCGATGCCGGAGCCGCACCGGGATGCCCCCGCATGAACAGCGGCATGCCAATGGTCTCGGAATCATCGGCATGCCCGGATGGATGCCCGCGAGGCCGCGGGCGGTCCAGGCAGATATGGGACGATGGGGATGCCCGCGAGGCCGCGGGCGGTCCAGACAGATATGGGACGAGTAGCAACAGAGGATCGGCAGTGGATGCGGCGCGCCCTCGGGCTGGCCCGGCGCGCCTGGGGGCGCACCAGTCCCAACCCGATGGTGGGTGCCGTGGTCGTACGGGATGGCGTCTGCGTCGGGGAGGGGTATCATCCCGCGGCGGGGCAGCCCCACGCGGAGGCGCTGGCCCTGGACGAGGCAGGCGGGCTCGCGGCCGGCGCCACCCTGTACGTGACCCTCGAGCCCTGCTGTACCCACGGCCGCATGCCGCCGTGCACGGATGTCATCCTGCGCGCCGGGGTGGCCCGCGTGGTGGCCGCCGTGACCGACCCCAACCCGGTTCACTGCGGCCGCGGAGTGGCGGTGCTCCGGCAACAGGGCGTCACGGTGGACGTCGGGGTGTTGGAGGAACCGTGCCGGGTCCTGAACGAGAGCTTCTTCTGGTGGATCCGGCGGCGGCGGCCCTTCGTGCTGCTGAAGCTCGGCACCACGCTGGACGGCCGCATCGCCACGGCCGACGGCCAGTCCCGGTGGATCACGGGCGCCTCCTCCCGGCGGCAGGTCCAGCGCCTGCGCCAGTGGGCGGATGCCATCATGGTCGGCGGCGAGACGGCCCGCCTGGACAACCCGTCGCTGACGGTGCGAGTGCCGGCTCGGTGGCCGCGCCAACCGCGCCGCTTCGTATGGACGTCCCGCGCACTGGATCCTTCGAGCGCGCTGATGCGAGACGGAACGGCGCCCGCGGAGACCGCAAAGCCGGAGTCCACTGTCGAATGGCTCGATTTCCTCGGTGGCCTCGGGCAGCAGGACGTGACGGCCCTGCTGTTGGAGGGCGGCGGCGAACTGGCGGCTTCGGCGCTGCGGGCGGGGATCGTCAACAAGGTCGCCTTCTTCGTTGCTCCCCGGATTCTCGGTGGGCGTGGCAGCCGGCCTGCGGTGGGGGGGCGCGATCCGTTGTCGCTCGATGAGGCCGTCGTTCTCGATGGTCTGCGCGTGCGGCATGTGGGTGAAGACGTATTGCTTGTGGGGTATCCGGTCGATGTTCACGGGTCTGATTGAGGATGTCGGGGAATTGGTGGTCCGGCGGCCGGCCGGCGCCGCCGCGAAAGTGGTGATCCGGACGGGGCTCCCCTGCGGCGATGTGAGGGTCGGCGAGAGCATCGCGGTGAACGGGGCCTGTCTGACGGTGGAGTCCGTGGACGTTGCCGCGGGCGAGGTGTCGTTCCACTGCCTGCAGGAGACGCTGGGGCGCACCAACCTGTCCCGCGTCCCCATGGGGACGGCCGTCAACCTCGAGCGGGCGCTGCGCCTGGGGGACCGCCTGGGCGGGCACCTGGTTTCCGGTCACGTCGATGCCACCGCGGCCATCGGGGCGATCGGGCGTCGGGGAGAGGATGTCGAGGTGGCGATCGAGGCTCCCCCGGCCATTCGGCCGTTGCTGATCCCCAAGGGCAGCATCGCGGTCAACGGCATCTCGTTGACGGTGGCCTCGATCGAGGGGGAGAGTTTCCGCGTCTGCATCATCCCGCACACCTGGCAGGCGACGAACCTGCGTTCCGCGCGGGTCGGCGATCGGGTCAATCTCGAGGGGGATATGGTCGGCAAGTACATCCTGCGTTGGCAGGCGCTGCGCGACGGCGAGGGTGGGAGCGTGAGTGAGGATACGCTCAGGAATGCGGGGTTCCTGTGATTGCCGCCGGCGCCGTTCCTTCCCCCTTCTCCCGGATCATCGCCCCACTGCCGCAAGGGCAGTGGTGGCGGAGACCCGTGCCGGCGGC
>JAFGRS010000674.1 GCA_016935045.1 Lentisphaeria bacterium
CTCCGGATAGGTCCATGGTCCATGGTCCATTGTCCATGGTCCTTGCAGCGCAATGAGATGTGTAGCAATTCCGAGACGTGGGGACCGGCAGCGGGAACCGGCACGGGGGGGCGGGCGGGTAACATGGAGGTGCACTCATGTCGGCCAATGGGAGTCGGACATTGCTTGCCTGCAGTACGGCGTGGGCGTTGGGGGCTTCCCTGACACCCGGA
Organism: Lentisphaeria bacterium; assembly: GCA_016935045.1. Classification (GTDB taxonomy): domain Bacteria; phylum Verrucomicrobiota; class Lentisphaeria; order Oligosphaerales; family JAFGRS01; genus JAFGRS01. The sequence goes on from JAFGRS010000674.1 coordinate 213, forward strand.
ACCATGGCCGCCGGGGAGATCCGGGAAGGGATGATGGCCGGGTACCTTCTCGTTCCCAACGAGCGCGTTGCGGAGACCTACAACGGCGGATTCTCCATGTATGTGGCCGCCTGGCCCCTCCTCGAGGAATACCCGGGAAGCCGTTTCCAAACGGGTCTGTTCGGCACCTGGATGCATGCGCAGAACGAAGGTCCCAAGCCGATCGAGAAGATGTACTCGGACATCGAAGGGGGGCTGGGTTGGTGGCGCGACACGCGGTTTGCCACGGTCACGCCGAAGTTCATCATGGGCGGGGTGGCGCTGAACTTCGTTGCCTGGGCCAACGGGCCCGGGGCCGGCAAGGGCAGGGACTGGGACCAGCCCCGGGGCAAATACGGAGTGGCCCAACTGAGCCCCTGGGTGCTGTGGCCCCCCGACGGTCTCAACCTGAAGCAGGGAACCTGCGGCCAGCTCCTCGGATACGGCTATCTGCCATTGCCGCTGACGGCGCCCAAATCGGTCACCGCCGGCAAGGACGTTCCCACCGGGAACCAGTGCTGGACGCTGTTCCTGAACACGGCGAACTTCAAAGGTCCCGTCGCCTTCTTCACTCCCTACTTCTTCTCGCGAGCGTCCGCGGACGACCCTCGGCTGGCCGGCATGTTCCTCGACAGCCGGCCGGCCGGCCCCAATCGGGCCCTGCAGATGGAGACGCAGTACGTCCCCGGCGTCCAGGCTGTCGATGACAGGGGCGAGACGTATGCCCGGATTGCCCCGGTTTCGTTCCCGCGCGGACCGCAGGGTCACTCGACGGTGGTACATCGGGTGACGGCCTACACCAGGGCCGCGCTCTGGGATGCCGTGGAAGCCTGGTTCCAGGGGGGGGCCCCCGCCGCCGGCACCATCGATCTGTCGGCTGCGGTCGTGCACCGTTTCCCGGGACGCGGCGGGGCGACCTGGCGCATCTACGAGCCCTCGACACCCAAGGAGCAGAGGGCGCCCCTTGCCTGGGATTCCTTTGCCGTTCCCTTTGCGCCGGACCCGGAGACGTTCGCGTACCGCTGGAACCGCGACCTGGTGCGCAACAGGGATACGGCACAAGGCTCCCTGGTGACACTGCCTGAATACTACCACCTGCGGACCGACGACCAGGGCCGGGCAACGTGGATTCCCGTTCAGGCAGGCGACGTGCCGGCCGAGACGGGACTGACCGAGGTACGCTTCCGTCGTCCTGCCGCGCCCGCCCCCGAACCCTACGTGACCCCCGATGCTCCGGAGAGCTGCTGGAGAAAACCCGGCCCCGTGGCGGGGCCGTTCCAGGCCTACCCGGGGGATGGCAGCGTGGTGACCTATTCCTGGTACCGGTTCGCCGACCAGCCGGCCCTGCTCAATGCCGACCTGACGGACAGCGAGCGGGAACGCCTGCAGGAACGCGTCGAGAAGCTGCACCGGCACTGGCACAGGGACCGCGACTACCTGCCGCCTCCCGAGGTCGGCGCACTGGCGGAGATCGACCCGGCTCTGATCGTCACGCCCCCCGCGGGTCTCGAGGCAGGATATGTGCCCATCGTCACAAGGCAGGCGGCAAAGGAGTAGGCCGGGTTCCCACCGGCGGCGCCTCGCCGGGGGCATGTCGGGACGCGGAGGATGGGGCGGCGGCGAGCCATCCGGCCCCCCCATGCTCCGAACCGGGTCGGTCTGGGAGTCTGGACCATGACGGTTCGTGCCTTTGCGGTCGGCATCGCGCTGGCGTTGTTCCTTGCGGGCTTCGGGTATGCCAACGACTGGATTCTGGATCTCGAACGCTTCACCAGCGGCCACCTGATCCCGATCATCGTGGTCGGGCCCCTGTTGCTCTTCGTGATCAGCGTCAACCGCTGGCTGCACCGGCTGCGCCCGCGCTGGGCCTTCCGCGGCCCCGAACTGGCGGTCATCTTCGTCCTTGCCAGCGCCGCATGCTGCGTGCCGGGACGCAACCTGATGGAGCACTTCACGCAGGTGCTCATCATGCCCCATCACTGGTACAAGGTGACGCCGGGATGGCGGGAGAAGGAGTTGCTGCGGTACTTCCCCCCCGGGGTCCTGGTGGACCCGGAGAGCAGCCCCGAGGTGGTGACCGGCTTCCTGACCGGAATGGGGACGCCTGAAGACAAGGCGCTGCCCGCCGCGGAACGCCTGGCGCGGCAGTTCCGGCGGGTCCCGTGGGTGGCCTGGCTGCCGCCCTTGACCGTGTGGTTGCCGATCGTGCTCCTGGGCATGGTCTGTTACGGCTGCCTGGCGCTCATCCTCCACCGTCAGTGGTCCGAACACGAACACCTGGCCTATCCCATCGCCGAGTTTGTCTCGGCCTTCCTGCACCGTCGCGACCGGGAATCGATGCCGCCGGCCTTGCGCAGCCGGTTCTTCTGGGTGGGGCTGGGACTGGTTCTGGTCATCCGTGTCAACAACGGTCTCTGCAACTGGTTTCCCGAGGTCTTCATCCCCGTGCGTCTGGTCTATTCCTTCCGGCCTTTCCTGGATCTGTTTCCGGCGGCGGGCAAGGTGTTGTGGGGACCGGGGCTGTTCCGCTTCGAACTGTTCCCCCTGATGGTGGCCTTTGCGTTTCTCCTCAGCAGTGAGATCGCGCTGACCATGGGTGTGTCGCAGATCCTCTGGGTACTGTTTGCGGCGCCCCTGGTGACCATGGGCATGGATTTCTCGACCGACTACAGCGGTATCGGCTGGTCCGGCTGGCAGAGGGGCGGGAGCTACGTGGCGTTTGCCCTGATTCTGGCCTACACGGGCAGGAACTACTACTGTCGTCTGCTGCGTCTGGCCTTGACGCCGCGGCGCCTGGGAGGGGAGGGGGACGCCGGTGCGGTCTGGGCGGTTCGGGTATTGCTGCCGGCCGGGGCGGCGTTGGTGTTTCTGGTGCTGCGCCTGGGGGTGCCGTTGCCGTTTGCCTCGGCGACGGTGCTGTTGGGCCTGCTTTCGTGCGTGGTGGTTTCCCGGATCAGCGCCGAGACGGGTCTGTTCTTCATCCATCCCCGGTGGCAGCCCTTCAGCTTCCTGCTGGCCATGCTGGGGGGATATTTCATGAACCCGAGCGTTCTGGTCGCCACCACCCTGGTCTGCTTCATGATCAGCATCGATCAGAGCCAGGCCTATCTGCCCTACCTGGCCAACGGGCTCAAGGTCTGCGAACGGCTGGGACTGCCCCGGGTGCGCCTGACCTGTGTCACCTTCGGGGTCTGCGTGGCAGGGATCCTCCTGGCCCTGGTCGTCGGCCTGGTGGCCACCTACGATGCCGGCACTCCGAAACAGTGCCGCTGGTCCTATGACGTCCTCCCGAAACTGCCCTTCGAGGCGGTCGACCCCGAAGTGCTGAAGCTGCAGGCAGTCGGGCAGCTCGATGCCGCCGAGACCCTTCCCTGGTACGCACGTCTCGACGGACTGCGGTCGCAACGCGGTTTTCTGGGAGCTGCCGGCTTCGGCTTCGCGGGCGTCCTCCTGTTCAGTTTCCTGCGCCTGCGTCTGCCGCGCTGGCCGCTGCATCCCGTCCTGTTCCTGGTCTGGGTGACTTGGCCGATGTACGTGTTTTCCTACTCGATTCTGCTGGGGTGGCTGCTCAAGGTGTTGTCCATTCGCTTCGGGGGTTACGCCCTGGTGCAGCGGCTCAAGCCGTTTCTGTTCGGCGTGATCGGCGCCGAAATTCTCGGCGCTCTGATCTTCATGGTGGCGGGAGGCATTTACTTCCTGGTGACAGGGAAGCCTCCCATCGCCTACCGCTACTTCCCGCGCTGACGCCTGACGGAGCCGTGGGAAACCGCCGAGGACGGCGGACTCCGGCGCGTCTCGTGCACTGGCCTTTCCAGGAAGGTCACCGTATTGGGGACCGCAAGGAGGCAGCGGCTACACCGGCGGCCGGTGGGGACGGTCCGGGGGTTCGGCGCCGGGGCGGATGGTGTAGAACATGGCCCGTTCGACGACCACGGCGCCGTCGCCCTGGAGGTTCGGCACATCCCTGTAATGACGGAACCCGAGCTTCTCGTACAGCGCATAGGCCCGCTCGTTGTCCAGGTTCGTGGTCAGGTCGACGCCATCCCTGCCGGCGGCCCGTGCCTCGTCCAGCAGGATCCCCATGAGCTGTCGCCCCAGGCCAAGGCCCTGGTAGCGGTCCACGAGCCCGATCCCGAGGAGGGGCGCCGGTTCGCTGAAGTACCAGAGAAAGAAGTAACCCACCAGACGATTGCCGTCGAAGAGCCCCAGGGTGAGGTCGTCGCCGGCCTCGGACCGCTCCAGCACCCGGCGCACCGTGGCGTCGTCGTACGAGTGGGCGCGAAACCAACGCTCCGATTCGGGCCCCAGGCCGGCGTGGAAGGCCTGCAGCGCAGCATCGTCACCGGGCCGCAGACGCCGAACGGTCAGGGCCAGTCCGTTCCGGGCCCGTAGACAAAGGACCTCGCCGAGTTGCATGGGGCGCCTCTGCTGTGCGTTGTGAGAAGGGACCTCGGCCGCTGGTGGCGGCAGTTTCCAGCCGTTCAGCCAGCGCCATGAGGTGGCCGCCTCCCGGCCGCCCGTTCAGCCAGCGTCATGAGGTGGCCGCCTCCCGGCCGCCGGGATGTTCGGGGAGCCCGCCCCGCGCCACGATTCGCCATACCCATCCGAACCGCCCCGGAGTCGATGCCCACGATCCTCCGGGCGATGGCGACGGCGTGACGGGCGTGTTGCCACGGGTCCCCGCCGTTCGAGATCCGCGGACATGCGCTGCCATCCGTGCACCATACCCGCTGGATCCATCGCCTGCCCGCGTGGCAACCTGCGGAATGTCCGGAAAACGGGGGGGGACGGGGCGGCGCCGGGGGGCTGTTTTCCGGCCGTCGCGCGGGGCGGGGGTGCGCCTCCCACGCTGACCGTGCGAATTCCGACGCATGGTGAACAGCGATTCCGGCGATGGTGGACACTTTTCAGGGCTGACTGGAACAGGTGTTCACCATGACTGGAACGGGTGTCCACCATGGACTGGAACGGGTGTCCACCATGGACTGGAACGCCACGGGTCTTCCGGCGCGCAGAGGATCGATCAGCCGCTATGATCAGCTCCTTCCCGGGACGTCGGGTTGTCCGGCGCCCGTAACCGGAAGGAGCGGTCATGTCCCAGCGGAGGCTGAGTATGCGCAAGACACGAGAGATTCTCAGACTGAAGTACACGGCGGATCCAGGGCTGCGTGCGATCGCGCGCAGCTGCCGGGTCTC
>JAFGRS010000093.1 GCA_016935045.1 Lentisphaeria bacterium
GGGGGTGGTCCTGCCGGGCCGGGGGGTGTTTTCCGGTCGGGGGCGTGCGGGGCCCGTCCGGAAAACGGGGGTGGTCCTGCCGGGCCGGGGGGTGTTTTCCGGCCGGGGCGTGCGACGAGGGCCCGTCCGGAAAACGGGGGTGGTCCTGCTGGGCCGGGGGGTGTTTTCCGGTCGGGGGCGTGCGACGAGGGGCCGTCCGGAAAACGGGGGTGTTTTCCGGACGTCGTGGGTATCTGGACAGGGGATCGGTCTTTCCGGGTCTGCGATGCGGGTGGATCCCGGGGCACGCCGGCTGACGATGCCGACCTGCCGTTCCGCGTTCTCGCCGCGATTGACACCCGGGGGAGCACTGAGTATGGTGCGTGAAGTCTTCTGCAACGAATGGGTCGGCGGTGTGCCGCACCCCTCCTGGAAAAGGAAGAACCCCATGCCTGCTTCGTCCAGTTCCCGTCCGGATTTCGATGCCCTGGCCGCGTCCGCGCGCTGTTTCACGTCGTCCGAGACTCCGCTGGTCGGTCACGTTCCCACCCTGGCGTTGACGCCGGTTGCGGACGGCCGTATCGGGGCGTACGAGAGCAATGCCGAGTTGACCTGGCGTCTTGTCGAGAAGGTGCATGACCTGATCACGGAACACGTGCGGCTGCCGGGTGGCCGCCCCATCCGCGTCCTTGTGGCCCCGGAGATCGTGTACGGGGCCCGCAGCGGAGCCATCGCGCAGAGGTATTACGCCGGCCAGGGCGTCTGCGGCAACATCTGGATCAGCCGGAGCTGGAGTTACTCCGACGAGCTGATGAGCGCCTGCATGGGCGTAGGCAGCTCGGAGTGGGTTCAGGCGGCCTATGGTCTCAACCAGACCGACCGCCCCGGTGCCGTCTGGCTGAAGGCTTTCACGGCGGCGATGGACGAGAAAAAGCGTCCCATTTTCAGCATCTATTCCCCCGATCTTGAGGATGAGTGTCAGCCCCTCAGTGCCTTCGTGCGGGAGAGGCTGCTGCGCTTTGCGCGCTGCGCTGCCGCCATGGGCGAGATGCGCGGCAAGAACTACCTCTCGATCGGCAGCGTTTCCATGGGGATCATCGGTTCGGACGTGCGCCGGAACCTCTTCCAGCAGGTTCTCGGGATGGGGACGGTTTCCTACGACATGGTTGGGGTCCAGGGGCGGATGGAACGCGGGTTCTTCGACCACGAGGAATTGGAGCGTGCGGTTGCCTTCATGAAGCGCTTCGAGACCGACTTTGGGGGTGGGAAGCGTCCCTACGGGAACGACGAGCTGGTGCGCGAGTGCTGCAAGATGGCGCTGATCGTTCGCGACCTGATGGTAGGCAACGCGCGGCTGGCCGATCCGAAGGTGGGCAAGGCTCAGGGCTTCCAGGCCAATGTCGAATATGCCCAGGGACACAACGCCATCGCCGCCGGCACCCAGGGGCAACGGCAGTGGACCGATCTCTATCCGAACTATGACCTGGTCGAGTCCATCCTCTGCAGCTCCTTCGACTGGAACGGATACCGTACGCCCTACGTGGTGGCCACGGAGAACGACTCGAAGAACGCCATGGGCATGCTCATGGCCCACCTGTTGACCGGACTGCCGCAGCTTTTTGCCGACATCCGCACGAACTGGACCCCGGCGTCCATCCGCAAGGCCACGGGCATCGATGTCAGCGAGCGTGTGCCGGGGGGAATCATCGACAAGCGCAATTCCGGGGCCGGGGCCCTGGACTATGCGGTGGACGTTCCCAAGCTCGCCCCCCGCGCCGGCTCGATCCAGGATGTCGCCGCGGCCGTCGCCGCCGACCCGGGATTGCAGAAGAGGCTCATGGACCAGGCGATCGCCGGGACCAAGTACATGGCTGCCGTCCTCGAGTACTTTCCCGGTGACGGCCTGTCGAGTCACTACCGCACGCCCGGGGGCATCCCCATGACCTCCTACCGCTGCAACGTCGTCGACAATCTGCTGACCTGTTCCGTGGTGGAAGGCGAGACCGTCGATCTGCCCAGGAAGGTGGCCGACCACATCAGCTCCGTGACCGACAAGACCTGGCCGGAGACCTATTGGGCCCCCCGCGGCATGACGTCCTTCGAGTACATGAACCGCATCGGGCCCAACCACGACGGCAACAGCTTCGGGCTCATCGGCGCCGACATGATCACCCTGTGCTCGATGCTCCGCGTCCCCGTCGACATGCACAATGTCGCCGCGGAACACATCTTCCGGCCTACCCTCTGGGACCGCTTCGGCGGCGACGACTTCCGGGCCTGCGCGGCGTTGGGACCCCTGTACGCCTGAGCCCGGCCGCCTGCGCCCGCGGCGGCCCCGGGTATGCCACCGGTGGCGATGCCCCCCGCCGTGGGCCCCGGAGCGGACCTCCCCGCAGACCACAGCCCGGACGCGGCACCGACGGGCGGCGATACGTTCCGCATTCCGTGCGCCCACGCGCCCCGCCTTTCCCGCACCCGCCTTGGAGACGCGTGTCGGGGGCTGGATCCGGGAGCAGGCCGGGCGGACCGCGAAGGGCAAGGAGTGAGGGTATGATGAAGCGCAAGATCATCCACATCGACCGCGAGAAGTGCAATGGGTGCGGCCAGTGCGTTGCGGCCTGCCACGAGGGGGCGATCCGCATGTCGGGCGGCAAGGCGGAACTGGTCAGCGACGTGTACTGCGACGGCCTGGGGGCCTGCATCGGCGAGTGCCCGGTGGGTGCCATCACCATCGAGGAGCGGGAAGCGGAAGCCTTCGACGCGGGGGCCGTGGCACGCCTTGCGGCCGCGATACGCCCCGGGGGAGGTAACGGCGGAGGGTGTCCGGGGTTGAAGGCCTTTGCCTTCGGTCCGGCGGCGCCCGTTCCGGCGTCCCGGGGCGAGAAGCCGACGTTTTCCGCCGGGTCCGAGGAGAGCCATCTGCGGCAGTGGCCTGTGCAGCTGCATCTGGTGCCGGTGCAGGCTTCCTGGTGGGAGGGCGCCGACGTCCTGCTGGCGGCGGACTGCGTTGCGGTGGCCCTGCCGGGGTTTCAGGAGCGTCTGGTCAAGGGCCGTCGCATCGCCCTTGCCTGTCCCAAGTTGGACGACACGTCGGGGTACGTCGACAAGCTGGCGGCGATCCTGGCCGGGAACGATGTACGGAGTCTGACCGTAGCGAGGATGCAGGTGCCGTGCTGCGGCGGCATCGTGCACCTGGCGCAGGAGGCGATCCGCCGTTCAGGGAAGGACGTTCCCATGGCGGTTCTCGTGATCGACCATCGCGGCGCCGTGGCCGGCTGACCGCCCTCGAAGGGCTGCGCCGGGACACGGCAGCCGTCGGTCTCAGCCGTCAGTTCCGGGGGGCCGCTCCAGGGAATGCCGTTGTCTTCACGTCGGGGGAGGCTATGGTTTGCCGCCATTCCGGGGCTGGCCGGCAAGGGGTGGGACGGAGGTCCGCGGAACGCGCAATCCGAGGAGCGCCACGTGGGTGACCTGAGTCCATTCGGCTGGCTGTTGGCCCTGGGCTGTGCCGTGATCCTGGGGACGTCCAAGGCGGGACTGCCCGGCCTGGGGCTGCTGGCCGCGCCCATTCTGGCTTCCGCTTTCCGGGCCAAGGTCTCCATGGGCATCATGCTGCCGCTCCTGGTCTGCGGCGACGTCTTCGCGGTTTTCTACTACCACCGCCATGCCGATTGGCGCATGCTCTGGCGGCTGCTTCCCGCGGCCTTCAGCGGGGTCATCGTCGGCAGCCTGATTCTGAACCGCATCACCGACGGGCAGCTCAGGGTGGGCATCGGCGTGATCGTGTTGATCATGGTCGTGCTCACGGTGCTGCGCAACCGCGGCATCATCCGCGACGAACGTCTGCCCAAGGGCGCCGCCACGGCGGCGGTGACGGGTCTTGTCGCCGGCATCACCACCATGATGGCCCATGCCGCCGGTCCCGTCATGCAGGTCTATTTTCTGGCCATGGGACTGAAGAAGGATGCCTTCATCGGCACGGGGGCCTGGTTCTTCATGCTGGTGAATGCCTTCAAGGTGCCCTTCTACGTTGGTCAAGGCCTGATCACCGTCGACAGCCTGGTGCTGAACGCGAAGATCGCCATCGGCATTCCCCTCGGCATCGTCCTGGGCATCGTCATCGTCAGGCGCCTCAGCAACCGGGTGTTCATCCTCTGCATCCAAGCCCTGACCGCCCTGGCGGCCGTCAAGCTCATCCTGGGTTGACGTCCCCGGCGCATACGGCTAGATTGCATTTCGTACGGGGGTGACACGCGCGGAGTTCGCAGCCGGCGCGACCCGGGACCCCTGTACCAGGCAGGGCGGGCCCATCCCCCCTGAATGCCCCCGACAGGCAGCCGAGGTCGTCCCGCCGCAGGGCCGGGGAAGGGCGGCCAGTCCCGGCGGCTGGTGCTGTCGCCCGGAAATAGAGGCGGACCGTGACACGCAGCACAGGACGTTTGTTAGGGCGTATGGTGGCCGGCAACGGCTCGGGCGGGGCCCGGGAGTTCGCGGAGGCCTTGGTCAAGGTCCTGCGCTCTGCCGAGGGGAAGGGCCAGTGATGTTCTGGCGGCGCGGGCCGGTGGATCCGGGCGAGGTACTGCTTCTCCAGCCGGAGGAAGGTTCCGTCACCGAGCCCCTGCAGCAGTTCGAACTGGTCCGGGGGGCCTCTCCGGAGGACGCCGCCTTTCCGGGTCTGCCCGTGGACTGGCTCCACCCCCGCGCCCTCAACCCCGACCGCAGCCTGCCCCGTCCGGTCACCTGCCGCTGGTTGCCGCCGCCGCGCCTGCGCCGCCGGCCGCGCTATGATGTTCTTCTCGACCGCGACGCGGATTTCCCGCAGCCGATGATCATCCCTGACCTTCCCCAGCCCGAGGTGCGTGTCCGGCACCTTCTCACGGACACGGACTACTTCTGGCGGGTCGTGGTCAAGGTGGACGGGACGATTGTGGCCGAGTCGCGGGTGGGCCGTTTCCGCACTCATGCGGCCCTGCCGCGCTGGATCCGGGTGCCCCATCTGACCAACGTGCGGGACCTCGGCGGCTGGCCTGTCCCGGGCTCCGGCCGGGTGCGCCAGGGGATGGTGTACCGGTCCTCGGAGATGAACGGCCACCTGTCTCTCAGCCCCGAGGGAATGCACGTGCTCCTCCACGAGCTCGGCCTGCGCACCGACATCGATCTGCGCGGCAGCGACGAACTGCCGCAGCCGGCTCTTCCCCCGGAATGGGTGCGCTGGGTCAACCTACCCGTGCTTCCCTACGAGGGGATTGCCGCGCCCGAGATGAGGGAGGCGTGGCAGGGCATCTTCGCCGTTCTGGCCAACCCCCAGTCCTATCCCGTCATTCTCCATTGCTGGGCCGGTGTGGACCGGGCTGCAAGCGTGGCCCTCCTGATCCTGGGGGCACTGGGCGTCTCCCTGGCCGATGCGGCCCGGGACTACGAACTCAGCTCGCTCTCCATCTGGGGAGAGCGGCGCCGAGAAGGTGCGAGTTTCCGGGAGTTGCTGTACGTTCTCGGCATCGATGCGGCCGAGACGCGGCCGGTGCGGCACCGGGTAGAGGCGTTCCTGCTGGGGGCCGGCGTCGCCCGGAGCGACCTGGAGGCGGTGCAATCGATCCTGGTCGAGCCGCTTCCGGCAGTTCCCGTGGTCGCGGTGGACTGACCGAAGCGGCCACGCGGTCGTCCTGGAGCCCGCGGTCCTCCGCGGTAAGGAGTTACAGGCTCTATGACCGGATTCCATGATGTCCGTCGTTCTCTGGCCGACGTGGTGGGTGCCGAGGCCGTGGGGTGTGCCTGTGAGGCCCGGGCCTGGCTCACCGGCGAGGACGTCGGGGCCTTGCGGACCCTGGCCGAGGAGCCGATCTCGTTCTACCCGGCGGAGTTCGTGGCGCGCCAGGAGGCACTCCTGCACCGGGTCGGATCGGTGGTCTGCCGGCCCTTGGGACAGTCTCCGGCGGGGGCTTCCAGTCGGAGCTTCGCTGCCGCCTCGCACGTCGGCCCGGCTCCCGTTTCGGGGCACGGCTGGTACCGCGTCGGCGAGGACGGGCGCCTCTATTTCGCCTCGAAGAGCGAGCACTACCACGCTGCCCTGGGGCACGGCTTCCCCGGCTACGACCTCATTCGGCGCGCCCGGGCCCTGGGCATCCCCAACGCCACCCACAACAACACCCGGGGGCTTGTCACCCGGCGTGCCGAACGCGAACTCGTGCGCCTGGCCAACGGTATTCCGGCCGACGACGGGGCTGCCCTTGACCGCTGCATCGCCGCCGCGGATCCGGCCTGCCCGAACCGGGTTCTCAACCTGCAGAGCGGCAGCCTCGCGGCCGAAGCCGCCATCAAACTGGCGCTGGCGCGGTTCTTCCCCCAGGACGGCTCCGGCACCCAGCCGCCGCTGGCGGGGTACACGCCGGTCTTCGTCGTGATTGGGGATGACGATGGCACCCCGGCAGGCAACTACCACGGTACCACCCTGACGGCACAGATGATGCGCGGACTCTGGCCGGGTTGGCTCCAGGCCCAGGAAGACGCCGGTATCCTGGCCGTCCGGGCCGTGCGCCCCAACCGCATCGAGGACCTGGACCGCACCTTTGCGGCCTGTTCGCAGGGGCGCTTCCGCGCCGCCGCGTTCCTCCACGAGATCATCCTGATGAACTACGGCGCCCGCCGGCTGACGACCGAGTTTCTCCACCATGCCTACGCCCTGTGCCGCAGGCACGATGTCCTCACGGTGGTGGACGAGATCCAGTCCTGCGTCTGGGGGGAGGGGCTGTTCTCGTACCGCGAGTGGGGTCTGACGCCCGACATCGTGGTCGTCGGCAAGGGTTTCCCGGGTGGCGAATACGCGGCTTCGCGGGTCCTTTTCCCTGCCCGTCTCGACATTCTGCCGCAGTTCGGGGCTCTGGTCACGAACGGCCAGGAGGAACTTTCCTCCCTGGCCTACCTGGTGACTTCCGCCTGGACCGAGGCGAACCAGGAGGAAATCCGCCGGGTGGGGCGGGTCTACGAAACCGCCCTGGGGGAACTTGTGGACCTTTTCCCCAACGCTCTCAGCGGCGTCGAGGGTTGCCGCCATCTCGGGGCCCTCTGCTTTCGTGATCTTGCCCTGGCCCGTGGCTTCGTCGAGGCACTCACCGCAGAGGGGTTCGACGTCAGCGTGCAGATCTACAAGGCTTCCTGCCCGCCCGTGGCCCTGACCAAACTCCCCGTCACCGTGACCGAAACGGCCGTCCGCTTCGTCGTGGGGCGCATGCGACGGGCCCTGGAGTCCCTTCGCGATCCGTAGCGTCAACCGCGGGGACTGTGGGCAGAGGAGAGGGGTGGGAAAGGGACACAACGGACAGAACGGAATGGAGGGCGCCCGCTCCCGCGGCGCCCCGCCTGGAGCGGCCGCGTCCCGCGGCCAGGTCCCCCTGCCGGGCGGCGGTTCAGGGGCGCCCGCTCCCGCGGCGCCCCGCCTGGAGCGGCCGCGTCCCGCGGCCAGGTCCCTTTGCCCGGGTGGTTTTCCTACGGGATGCCGGCGAGGCTGAAACAGCGTTCAAGGCTCATGGCGACGAGGGCGGCGGCCTGTTCGGCGGGGAGGGCCGCGAGTTCCTTGCGGAAGGGTTCGGCGGTGACGGGGCCGTCGTAGCCGACGTGCTTGAGTGCTCCGAGGAAGGCCGCGATGTCGATGATGCCGGTGGCGGCGGGCATCTCCCGGACGTTGTCGATCTGCTCATCCACCGGCACCCCGCCGGGGGCATCGCTGACGTGCACGTAGACCACCTGTTCCGGGGTCAGGGCGAGGAGTTCCTCGACGCTGCCCCGGGAGGTATACCAATGCCAGCAGTCCAGGAGCAGACCGACGTTGCCGGTCCCGATGGCAGCGGCCAGTTCGAGCATGCCCTTCTGATTCCAGACGAAGGCGTGCCTCTTCCTGGCTCTCGACGTGAGAGGACCGACGAACTCCAGTCCCAGGCGGATGTCGTGGTCCCGGAGGATTTCGGCGCAGGCCCGCAAGCGGCGCCGATGCTGTTCGAAATTCTCGGCGAAGGCCAACTCGTCCGATGCCGGCATGATCCAGGTCGGGCAGCGGCTGCACCCCAGGGCAGCGGCGGCCCGTGCCAGGCGAGGCAGGTCCGCAAGGCCCTTCTCGAAGGTCGCCTCGTCCCGGCGGAAATCCACCGGCAGGCCGAATCCTCCCGGTCTCAGGCCGTGCGTCTCGTAGAGCCGGACCAGGGTGTCGAGCCCGCCCGATTCGAGCAGGGCCGCCGCTTCCCCCGCATTCAGGTCCATGCCCCCGAAGCGGTTCCGCGCGGCCAGCGCCGCGATCTCCTCGGTCGTCCCGCGGATGCCCACCGCGCCGGGAGAGAGATTCCTGTACATACGTCCAGCCTCCTTCGTTCTTCCGCACCGACCCCAAGAGGCGCCGCGGCAACCCAGCCGACCGGGATGACCTCGACCCCCGGCCGCCACGGCATGCCACGGTACGCGGACCTCGGATCGCGTCAGCGTGCCAGCCGGCGGTCCATGGGAACGCCCTGCTCCTGCAGGCGTCTCTGCAGGACGTGCAGCGGCAGCCGGGAAACATCCCCCCCACAATCGCGCGCCGCGAGGGCCGCCGCCGTGCCGGCCGCCTCCCCGGTTACGGCGCAGGTCGGGATGACCCGGGTGACGTCCCAGGCCGGACCATCGGCAGAGATGCAGCGTCCCGCCACCGTCAGGTTCTTAGAGACCACGCCCACCAGGCACCCCAGGGGCAGAAAGTAGATGGGGCCGGCCTTGCGCCAGTCTCCCGTCATGCCGACGCAGCCGTCGCACCAGCGCCGGTCGTCCGACTCCCGCACCACGGCGGCGCCATGGAGACGCCGTGTCATCCGGAACGAGGGAATGGTGGGCAGAATGGCCGCGAAGAGAGGCTTGTCGGGGGATTTCCCGCGCAGGGCCTCGAGGCGCCTGCGGATCCCCTTGCGGGACTCGATCACCTGGGCGGTCACGTCGTCGGCATCGTCCCCCGCGAACCCCCGTTCCCCCTTTGGGGCCAGATTGGGATCGCGCCCGAACTCCTCGCTGTGCGGGACAAGGCGGAGCTGCTGGCGGTCCCAGGTGTAGAACCATCCCGCGGCCACGTTGGTGCGCACCGACACGGTGGGCTCGCCTGCACGCGCGCAGACGTCAGCGTCCCCCGACGCATCCACGACGGCCCGGCAGAGGACAGCCGAACGCCCCGACTTGCTCTCGACCACGACAGCCTGGATCGTGTCCCCCCGTTTCACGACGGTGCAGAAGCGGACGTCGTAGCGCAGGTGGACCCCGCTTGCGAGGACCCATTCTTCGAGGGCGAGCATGTACGAGGCGGGGTTGAAGGTGACGCGGTAGCGCACCTTGCGTCTCTGTTCCATGTCGCCGTCCGGCAGCCAACAGGCCGGGATGGGGTTGAAGCCGTCGGCGACGGAGAGCCTGAGCAGCTCCTCGCCGATGCCGGCGATGACCTGGTTGCCCATGCCGTCGCACAGGGGAAGGTAGACCACCACGTTGCCCAGGGTCGCCAGACCGCCCAGAGCGAACTCCTTCTCGAGAAGGCAGGTGGAGGCCCCATTGCGCGCGGCCGCCACCGCCGCGGCTACTCCGGCGATCCCTCCCCCGACCACCACGACATCGTATTGCCCCCACACCGGTACGTCCCGCTCGGGTTCCGTGACGGTCTGGCCATCCCCGGGACGCGGCGGCGGCGCCGGCTGGGAGAAGCCCCGCGGCACCGCTCCCGCCAAACCCACCGCCGCCCCGCCGGCAGCGGAAAGGCGGATGAAACGCCTTCGATCTGCACTCTCGACAACACGAGCCATCACCCTGCACCTCCACACCGCCTCCGCGCCACCCGTCCGGTTCCACCGCGGAACCCCATGCCGGCACTGCGCATCCCGCGCGGCACCGCACACTCCGCAATGAACCCGCCCGACACGGAACCGTCCTCAACGGCGCGGCCATACGATTCATGCTGGGCAACGGCAATGCAAGGATATCGTGCAGAGAAAACCACCCCGCCGGGCATCCCGGGCTCGGGCGTGGGAGGCGCTCTCCGGGCGGCGCAATCCCGGCGACACGGGGACACCGCGAACCCGGCCCGGGCCGCCGGGCATCGCGGGCTCGGGCGTGTGAGGCGCCGGCTCTTCGGCAGGCCGGACCGTGCTCGGTTCTCCCTATTCGTCTTCGAGGATGACGGCGGTACCGTAGGCGAGCAGTTCCGCGGCGCCTCCCATGAGCATCGAGGTGGTGAAGCGCACGCTCAGGACGGCGTTCGCCCCCAGTTTCCCGGCCTGCTCCTGCATGCGGTCGAGGGATTGCTCGCGGGACTCCGCCATGAGCTTGGTGTACTCGTGGATCTCCCCGCCGACGATGTTCTTGAGCACGGCCATGATGTCCCGGCCGATGTGTCGCGCCCGGATGGTATTGCCCCGTACCAGCCCGAGGGTCTTGACCAGCCGTTTTCCGGCCACGACATCCGACGTGGTGAGGATCATCGCTCCACCTCCTTGTAGGGGTCCTGGCGCCACGTGGCCAGACGCTGAACCAGGACGTTGGCAAACAGGATCACGAACCCCACCACGATGCCCGCCAGGGCCAGCTTCACGGGCAGTTCGGCCTTGTTGTCGCCGGCAATGGCCACCGCCGCATATCCCACCAGCACCAGCCAGCCGACCAGAACCAGCAGCAGACCCGCATGGTACGTGAAGCGGCTGAAGGGGGTTCGCCACAGCCTGGCAAGCCGTTCCCGGTCGGGTTCCCGGAACACCAGTTCCCGCAGCGGGTCACAGGCCGCGCGAAGCTCCTCGAACTCCCGGCGACAGGCCTCGCAGCGATCCAGGTGGCGGGTCACGGCACTGGCCTGCTCCGGGGTCAGTTCGCCGTCCATCATGCCCATCAGGAGGGGCTTCATGCTCTCGCAGTCGTTCATCGGCAGACTCCTTCCATGGCAGGGATCTCCCGGCGCCGGAACTCGCGGCGGAAGGCGCGACGGGCATGATACAGACGGCTCATCACCGTGCCCCTCGGGATTCCGAGACGCAGCGCAATGTCGCGATAGGTCAGGCCATCGAGGTACTTGAGAACCAGGATCTCCCGCTGCTCCGCCTCGATCCGGTCTAGCGCGGCCCAGATCTGCCCCTGTCGTTCGTCGCGGTCGAGATCCGCCTGGGGACGGGGAATCGCGGCCGGCGCACAGCGCCGTTCCACCTCGGAGCGATTGCGCTCTTGCGTGCCCCGCCGCTCGAGTGCATTGAGGCAATGGTTGCGCAGGATGCGGTAGAACCAGGGGTAGAAACGCTCCAGACCCGGCAGCCCCGGCAAGGCCCGGTAGGCCCGTGCAAAGCACTCCTGGCAGGCATCCTCCGCGTCCTGCACATTCCCCAGCAACGCCACCGCATGGCAGAACGCCTCCCGACGGTACTGCCGAACCAGGAACTCGAAGCCCGCCGGGTCGCGGTGGCGAACGCAGAGAGCGATGGCATACTTTTCGTTCATGATCCGTGCCCGCTGACTGCCATGTTCCTTTCCCTATCAGCAAACCGGCTCAACCCCACAGTATTCAACCGTACCTCGCTTTTTTGCCTCCCACACCTCCCCCGGGCTCGCTTAGTACTCGCGGACGGAAATACGGTGACGTTGGCCGAGGCGGATTTGGATGCCGGGGACCACCGGGGGCAAGGCGGGCATACCCA
>JAFGRS010000675.1 GCA_016935045.1 Lentisphaeria bacterium
GTCGAGGTTGCCGGTGGGTTCGTCGGCCAGGATGATGGCCGGATCGTTGGCGAGGGCCCGGGCGATGGCGACGCGCTGCTGTTGCCCCCCCGACATCTGCGGCGGACGATGATGGAGGCGGTCTCCCAGGCCGACTTTGCCCAGCAGGGCGGCGCCCTTGTCCCGGGACTCGTCCGCATCGAGTCCGGCGAACACCATGGGAAGGGTCACGTTTTCGAGGGCGGTCATGACCGGGATGAGGTTGAAGGTCTGGAAGATGTAACCGATTTTGCGGCAGCGGAGCCAGGCCAGTTCGTGGGTGTCCAACTGCGCGATGTCGACCTCGTCGATGTACACTTCCCCGCCGGTGGGCTTGTCCAGGCCTCCCACCATGTTGAAGAAGGTGCTCTTGCCCGAGCCCGAGGGTCCCATGATGCTGATGTACTCGCCGCAGAAGATGGTCAGGGAGATGCCCCGCAGGGCATGGACCTTCTCGCTGCCCATCACATAGAGCTTGGTCACGTCCTGGGTGCGGACGATCTCGCGCCTGTCCTCCATGGTCACACCTCAACGCGCATGGCTTCGACGGGTTTCATCTTGGCCGCGACGTATACCGGGTAGACGGCGGCAAGCGTGGTGAGGCCCGTGCCCAGGCCAACGGCAACCGGGACACTCACGAGGACGGTGCCCAGGCAGACGGAGGCGTCCAGGATGCCGAACTCGAGCACGGCCCCCGCCTGCAGCAGGGCCAGCACGCAGCCCAGGGCGGCCCCCACCAGGCTGGCCACGATCCCCACCAGAATGCTCTCGACCAGGAAGAGGCGGACCACGAAGCTGTCCAGGGCCCCCAGGCACTTGAGCGTCCCGATCTCGCGGAAGCGTTCGGTCACGCTCATGAGAATGGTATTGGTGATGCCCACCAGGCAGAGGAATCCGGAGAGCGACATGAGCCAGAGGGTCTGGTGACGCTGGCGCTGCACGGCTTCGCGGTCGTGGGTCACGACGCCGGCGCGTTCCAGAACGGCCTGGGTGTGGACGTTGTCGCGGCGTTCGGACAGTCGGCGGACGACTCCCTGGAAGGTCATGGCCGAGGTGAAGAAGGCGACGACGACGGCGATGCAGACGAAGGTGAGCAGGGAACGCCCCATGCGATGGCGCAGGTTCGAGAGGCAGACTTCCATGGTTTTGCGCCAGGGCAGCACCACCTGGCGCGCCCGCCCCTGCCGGCGTTCGTCGAAAATCCGCTGTTGTTCCGCCGTACCGCCCATGGGCCGCCGACTCCTAGAAGGGGAGGTCCTTCGCACACTGCACGATGAGCGACAGGGCCACCGCACTCATGCCCGCCAGCCCCATGCCGCAGGAGAACCCCGCCGCCACCACGGGAACGTACCGCCGCCAGGTTTCGCGCCCCAGCCGACGCTGGAAGTAGAACCGTCCCGCCAGGGCGCCCAGAAACAGCGACAGCCCGGCGTGCAGGGGCGCCCCCACGCCGCCGAGGAGTCCATAGAAGAAGGTCGCCGGCACGCCGATGGCCCCGAGGCCGAGGTAGAGCACCAGGCCGACGCCGCAGGAGCCGACGATGGTGGTCGGGTTCAGGGCCTGGAGCAGCAGGGGCGACTCGCTGCTGTTGGCGGTGAAGATGAGGTAGGACTGGCGCGCGGCCACCGGCCACACCCGGGCGGCAAAGGGGAAGGCGCTCGAGGGGATCTGGTTGAGGTGCCAGAAGAACCACCAGAAGAGGAAGCTGCTGAGGAAGACCACGGGGAACATGAGGAGTTCGGCCTTGATCAGGCTGGTGAATTTGGTCCGGGTCAGTTCGAGTTCCCGGAAACGCATGGCGACGCCGCCGTAGTCTCCCATGGGGATGGGGGCAAACCAGATGTCCACCCCCTTGTAACCACTCAGGATGAAGGCGGTCTCCCGCAGGAACGGGGTGCGCAGTCCCATGCCCGTAAGGCCGATCAGCCGCGCCGAGATGTAGGAATGCAGGGGTGTCCAGACAAAGCCGAACACCAGAACGATCCAGAAGGGAAACTCCGGCACCAGGACCTTGCAGATGGCCGCGAAACCCGCGGTCGAAACCAGGAACAGCACCACCGCAACCCAGGCCGGGAAATCCCCACGCTCGCGCGAGGGCCCCCGCCGGGGACGGGGAGACTCGGCGGCGCCTCCCCCGGGGGTAAGGGCGGGCCCCGCGCCGGTCCCCTTCGGGACCCTGGGGCGCAGGAACAGCCGGCCCATGTTCCAGAGCCCGAGCAGCAGCACCGTGGCCGCCAATCCCACCGACACGCTCATCCAGAAATCGAAGCTGAGGAGCATCTGGTTGACGAGCAGTCCATTGCCCGGGGTCCAGTGTTTGAAGGCGCCCAGCCGCAACAGGATGGGCCCCCCGATGACGCTGGTCAGGACCACCGCCGTGAAGGTGCCCATGCTGAGGTTGAAGGGCAGCACCATGCCGGCGAGGAACAACCCCGCGTCAAAGCTGATGGAGATCAGGCTCGCGGGCAGCACTCCCTCGACGCGCGAGGTGAAATCCACGAACGGTATGGGCAGAATCATGATCTGCTTGCTGAGGAACAAGCCGCTGACCACCGGCACCAGCACGTAGATGGCCCCGAATACGATGCCCAGACTGGCCCCCACGCTGAATACGTTCCAACGCCAGGAGCGCTTGCGCCCCCCCGTCGTGTCCCGCTCGGTGGATTCCGCCAGGGCCGTGGCGCCCTCGGCGGCGATGGGCGCCAGGGGGAAGGGAAGGCGTTCCACATCGGACGTCAGCCGGAACATCAGGTACCCCAGGCCAAAGAAGGCCAGACGCCCGAGCACGTAGCCGAAGGCGATCAGAAAACAGGGCGAGAAGAACCCCTTCGAGGCACTCCACCACCAGTCCCGGTGCGCCAGGTTCCGCCCCTGCATCGCCGCGGACGTGGTCGGCGGCACGACCCAGTCCGGAATCTGCTTCGCGATGCTGCTGGTCTCCGGCGCCTGGAGCAGGTACTGGTGCCAGATGGTGGAGGCGAAGGGACCGCCGGAGAGGGCCAGGTGGGCCAGGGTGACGGCCGCGATCCCCGAGGCCACGTAGAACAGCACGAAGACCTCCTGGCGGCGGAGATGGGCGAAACTGCGCCGGGCCAGCTCGGCGAACAGGATGATGGTCACCCACTCGGCGGCCGCCCCCAGACTCTGCCCGGCCACCAGGCCCATGTAGATGGACCCGGGCATCATGACGAAGGCCACGAACAGAGCCCCCACCACCGTCCGCGCCGAGAAGCCGTCCACATAGGGCCCCGTCTCCATGGCGTCGTCGGCCTCCGGCGCCGCTGGCATCGGGGTCGTATCGGGGGCCTGGTTCCGCACCTTAGTCATGGTCCTCGCCGTTCTGCCGGGGTGAGTCGCCGAAGAGGTCCCTGCCGCGCTGCCGGTAGCGCGTCGTTTCGGCGGCGGTCAGCACGCGCCAGAGCAGGAGCTGGCGCCGCATGGCCAGCACGAAACGGGGCATGAGGCGGCGCCAGTTCTGCTCGTCGCCGCTGAACCGGGTGGCCGCGAGATGGTACTGATGGATGCCCCGGTCCTCGCGAAAACGGATGCGCAACGCCACGTCATGACTGATGCCCAGGTCGAAGGGCGCCAGCCAGGCGCGGAAATGCAGCGCGGCGACCTCCCTGCCGCCCTCGCGCTCGGACACCGCCCGCAACCCGTCCACGGCCAGGTCCCCGATGGTCACTCCCTGGATGCCGGCCAGGAACTCGTGCATGTAGGCCTGCATGGCGTTGACGTTGGCCGGGGTCGCCACAAAGGGCAGGAAAAACCGCAAGGTGTCCGGCTCGGCGTCGGTCCGCGCCAGGGATGCGTCGGACTCCTTCTCCACATCGGGCACCGCGGCGTGAAAGGCCTGGCGCGCAGGATA
>JAFGRS010000094.1 GCA_016935045.1 Lentisphaeria bacterium
CGGCTCCGCGGAGCGTCGCCCTCCAGGGGATGGGGATGCGGCTCCGCGGAGCGTCGCCCTCCAGGGGATGGGGATGCGGCTCCGCGGCGCGTCGCCCTCCAGGGGAACCGCCTTTCGGATTGGACTGAAGCATCACCATGCCTTCCGCGTGTCCCTTTTCTCGGAGGCATGGCGGCGGTAGACTACGGCGGCGGCGGGAACGCCGCGCCGGCAGCCGTTCGTGGCGTGTCCGGAGGATCCGGGCGACGGGCTGCTTTTCGAGGAATACGCGCACGTGAGCGGGAAACGGCAGAGAGAACGGAAGCCCCGAACGGCGGAGACGCCGGTTGGGTTGGCGTATGCGCCTCGCCCGGAGGCGCTTCGGTGTCTGCTGCAGCGGGTATGGGTGAAGCCGTGGGCAGGGCCGCTGCTGGTTGCGGTTCTGGCGCTGGCCGTGCGCCTCGCGGCCCTGCCGTTGGTAGCGCGGCCGGAGTATGTCTTTGCGAAGTACCCCGTCCTGGCGCTGGCGATGCTGCGCGGCGAGGGTCAGGCGCGGACGGCGTTCACGGCCAGTCCCCTGTATCTGTACTTCTGGATGGCGATGCACCGGCTGCTGGGCTCGTGGATGGGGGCGGCCATCCCGGTGCAGATGGCGCTCGGGGCGCTGATGTGCGCCGGGGTCGCCATTGCGGCGTCGGGTTGGTGCGGCCGTCGCGCCGCCCTGGGCTGCGGTATCTGCGCGGCGCTGTACCTGCCTTTTGTGGTCAACGACGCGTCCTTCGTCTCCGAGGGTCTGGTGCTGCTGTGCAACACGGCGGCCCTCGCCTGCCTGGCGAAGCTGCAGCGGGGTCCGCGTCTGGCGTGGGCGTTGGGTGCCGGTGTTGCGTTGGGTCTGTCGGGGATGGCCCGGCCGAACATTCTTCTGTATGTGCCCTTCGCGATGGCGGCGGCGTGGCTCGGGTGCGCCGGCAGCCTTCGTCGGCGACGTCTTGCCCTGGCGGCCGCGGTCCTGCTGCCTGCCCTCGCGGGGCCCCTGTTGCTCACGGTGCGGAACGCGGTTGTTTCGGGGCAGCCCGTGCTGGTGATGTCGGACAGCGGCATCGTGCTGTACCTGGGCAACAACGAGTTGGACACGGGCTTGAGTTACTTTTGGCCTCGGCACGAGCCGCTCTTCGAGGCTCTGCCGGGGGAGGTGGATCCAACCCACCGCATTGCTCACGAGATCGCCGAGAAGGAGACCGGGGAACGCCTCGGACCTGCCGACGCGGCCCGCTTCTGGAGGCACGAGGCCCTGCGCTTCCCCCGCCAATACCCCCTCGAATACGCAGGACTGCTGCTGCGCAAGGTGCGCTATGTGTGGCATGCGGTGGAGGCCCACGACGTTCAGACCACCTTCACCCAGGAGCAGGAACTGAGGCGTTGGCCCCTGCTGCGCTTCGGCTGGGTGGCGCCCCTGGCGCTCATCGGGTTGGCGATGCACCTGCGTTCGTGGCGGCGCCAGGTCCCGCTCTATGGTCTCTTGTTCACCTACACCGCCACCGGGGTCCTGTTCACGGTGGTGGCGCGGTATCGTCTGCCCATGCTGCCCGCGGTCCTGATCCTGGCCTGGATGGGGATCGCGGCCTTCCGCGGCCTGGTCCGCGGGGGTCGTTGGGGACGGGTGGCCGCATGGGGCGTTGCCGCCGTCGCCTGCTTCCTGCTGGTCAACCTCGGCGACTACCACACCCGCTCTCTGGTCCGGGGCTACACCGCCTCGGTCGATACGGTCAACCGTGCCGAAGCCGCCCTGCGCGCCGGCGACCATGCCCGGGCGCGGGAGCTGTACCTGCGGACCGTTGCCGAGGCCCCTACCTTCGCCCTCGTCACCCAGGCACGCTACAGCCTCGGACTGCTGGCGCTCCGGGAAGGGAACATCGAGGAAGCCGTCCGTTGGCGCCAAGAGGCCGCCGGCCCCCGGCTGCCGGACCCGGAACTGGCGCACGTGCCCGGCCGCGCCGAACTCGAACGGCACCTGCGGACGAACTCCGACGACGTGGAAACCTGGTACGGGCTGGGGGCGCGGCTGTGGGCAGAGGAGGAGTACGCGGAGGCGGAGAAGAGCTTTGCCGAGGTGACCCGCCGGGTACCGGTCTTTGCCCCCGCGCACCTGAACCGGGCCTGGTGCCTGTTCCGCATGGGCCGGCTGGGCGAAAGCCGGCGCTGGGCGGAAGCCGCGCGCCGGTTGCAGCCCGAGCTCGAAGGCGTCCACGGACTGCTTCTCCGCCTTGCCGCGGCCGAGGACCGGCTGCCTCAGCTCGAACGGGAGTACGAGCGGCTCGTCCGCATCGATCCCGGTGTCACCCCCTACGCGGACGCCCTCGAGGATGTCCGCCGGGCCCTGTCCGCCACCATCCCCGTGCCCTCCATCCCCTGAGTCCCCTTCGTCCCCACAACCTCCGTCCCCTTCGTCCCCTGCGTCCCCCCCGTCCCCACGACCTCCGTCCCCTCTGTCCCCTGAGTCCCCTTCGTCCCCTTCCCTCTCCCCCCAAAAAAAACCACCCTCCCCGGGCCCATGGCCTCGGGGAGGGTGTAGAAGGCTTCGCCCGCGCCTCGAATGGCGCGGCGCGGGTTACGGATGGAAGCCGGTGCGGTCCACGTAGGCTTCCCGCTGGGC
>JAFGRS010000676.1 GCA_016935045.1 Lentisphaeria bacterium
CGCAACGGGAGTTCCCCGTCTGCCGCCCCCGGTGCCGGAACTCGTTGCGCCCATTGGTGTTCATTCGTGTCCATTCGTGGTTCATGAGTAGATCAGGTTAAGGATGCCGCCCGGGGGGCCCTGAACCGCGGGATTTCGGTCCGGACGTTTCGGGCAGGTCCTGCGCGGATGGGTCCCGGGTGCGCCGTCCGGGGGAGTCCATGGCGGTTTCGAGGCAGAGGTCGGCCATGGCGGCGGCGGCATCGCTGCGGGCGAAGGTACGGATGTTCGCGGCCGGTCCGTGTCGCCGGGACGGGTCCTCGATCCAGTCGCGGAGCCGTGCGGCGAGGGCTTCGGGCGACGCCTGGGATTGCGGCAGATGCACGGCGGCCCCGGCCTCGGCGAGGGTGCGTGCGTTGACGGTCTGGTGGTCTTCGGCCGCGCTGGGAAGGGGGATGAGAATGGCGGGTCTGCCGAACAGCGCGAGTTCGCAGATGCTGGACGCCCCGGCCCGGCAGACCACCATGTCGGCCGCGCGATACGCATGATGGATGTCCGGATCCGCCCGCCGCACGAGGCAGGGAACAGCGGCCGCCCGGTAGGCCTCTTCGTAGGGAGTGTTGTGCTCCGTACCCGTCAGGTGGATGACCTGCAGCGTCGAGCGCAGGTCCCCGAGCAGGTTGATCGCACGGGGGACGAGTTCGTTGAGGAACCCGGCGCCCTGACTGCCGCCGAAGACGAGGAGCGTCGTGCGCCCTGCGTCCAGACCCGAGGCCCGCAGGAACGCCGTCGGTGGGGACGCCTCGCCGGCCGCCGCCACCAGGGCTTCCCGCAGAGGCATGCCCGTGTGGACGAGCCTGCAGTGCACCCGGCAACCTGGGTCCAAGGGCAACGAGACCCCGGCGGCCCGGGCCCGGCGGGAAAGGAAACGGTTGGCGCGCCCCATCCAGGCATTCCCTTCGTGCAGCAGCAGGGGAATGCCTTCCCGCACCGCCCCCAGGCAGGCGGGGACCGAGGCGAAGCTGCCCATGCCGAGAAGAGCATCGGGGGCGAGTTCCCGGACACGCCGTCGCGCCCCCCGCAGGGAGCGCAGAAAACGACAGGGAAAGGCAAGAGCGCCAAGGGGGCCGCTGGGCAAACGCGGGGCCTGCACCGCCCATGCCGGGATCTCGTTCGCCGCCGCCAGGCGAAGGTGTTCGTCCGCATGGTGGCCGGCCACCACCAGGCTGACGGATGCTCCCCGGGCGCGCAATGCCCGGGAGATGGCAAGGGTCGGGTAGAAATGGCCCCCGGTCCCCCCGCTTGCCAGGACAATGTGGATGCTCACGTCGGATCTCCATTCCCGGCACGTCCGCGGGCGGCCGCCTGCCGCAGACACGCCACGGCGCGTTCCACGGTGGGATAGTCTCGGAAGAGGAAGCCCCGCCGGGCAAAGCAGGGGCTCGCTTCGAGGGCATCGGCGATGGCCGCATCGCGGGTCAGGGACCGATCCACCCCGATCACCAGGGGCAGCGCCGGCTGGGCATCCAGCGCCCGCAGCCGCTGCAGCAACGGCCCCGCGTGCCAGCGGTGGAACAACTCGAGATGCAGGCAGGTCCCGTCCGAGCCCTCGAAGCTCAGGTCCGGAAACACCAGCTCCTGCCCCCCCATGGACAGGAAGGGCGTATGCCCCACAATACGCCAGTCCGTAACCGTCTGGCGGAAATGACGATGGAACAGGGAAACCTCTTCCGGGACGTAGGCGCTGAAGTTGCGGTAATGGCAGACCAATCCCGATGCCTCCGTCAGCACCAGGCGGTGGTCTCCCTTCCAGGCCACGCGGGTCTCCAGGGACCAGCGCCGCAGGGCGCAGACCGCGGGGAAGAACGACGCCAGCTGCAACCCGTAGCGGGCGGAGTGGGCGAGGATGCTGCCGGGGCCGTCGATCACCACGCGCAGGCAGGCGTCGGCCGTTGCCCCACCTCCGGCGTCCGGCGCCTGCCCGAAGACACGCGCCAGGAGGCGGAAGAAGCGGAGGTATTTCAGCAGTCTTCGCATGGGTGCCGCTTCGGGGTCAGGCACGGTCAGGGTCAGGTCCTCGGCCCGGAGCAGGAGTGCCTGGACCAGGCCGACGTTGTAGCGTTCGAGGAGTTGCTTCGGCCCGAGATCGCGGAAGCGTTCGAGCACCTCGTTCTCGGGCAGATCGCCATAGAGGTCCTCCGCGCCCAACCCCGAGGGCGGCACCAGGGCTGCCAAGATCCGGCCGCGGAAGTCCTCCGCCTCGGCCTCGAGCCCGCCCTCCCGCAGGGCCTCGGCAGAGCGGCCGAACACCGCGGCACGCCAGGCCGCATAATCCCCCTCCCCCGGTTGCCGGAACTCGCAGCGGTCCAGGAGCAGCTTGCAGAGACCCTTGGCAAGTGGCGCGTCCCTCTCCGTGCCCAGCACGGCCGCGCCGGCCTCGAGCAGTTCCCCCCGCGTGGGCGGCGGCTGGGCGCGGAAGACGCCGAGCAGACGTTCGGCCAGGCCCAGCAGGGCCGCGTCGTCGACCGGCACGAAGCGGGGGTAGAGGCGCTCGCCCTTACAGCGGCAGCGGATGAGGTCTTTGGTAAGCACGGTGTTGCCGACGGCGATGGCTGATGGAAAACTCGCTGGTGCCCGCGCTGACCAGTTCGTACAGAATGGCCTGTTTCCCCCGCGCCGGCCGCAGGATGCGCCCCAGTCGCTGCACATGCTCACGGACACTGCCGCTGCCGGATACCACGATCCCGACACTTGCCTCCGGAACGTCCACTCCCTCGTTCAGCACCCGGCTGGTGATCAGAACAGGATACTGCCCCGCGCGAAAGGCATCCAGGAAGGCGCGCCGCTCGGCGATGCGGGTGTGATGGGTGAGCACCGGCAGGAGGAAACTGGCGCCGATGCGGTAGGCCGTGTTGTTGTCGGCCGTGAAGACCAGGGTCCGTTCCCCCGGATGCCGGCGGAGCAGCTCCCAGAGCATGCGGAACTTGGCCCTGCTGGTGCGGGCGATGCGTTTCTGTTCGAGGTAGGCGTCCAGCACCCTCCGACCGTCCGGCTCCCGCCCGCACAGCCCCAGAAACCGGCTCCAGCCCTGGGGGGAACCGAAGTCGACCCCGTGGCGCCGCAGAAAGCCGACGTACACCTCGCGGTGGCGC
>JAFGRS010000677.1 GCA_016935045.1 Lentisphaeria bacterium
GAAACTCGACCTCGGTTCCCGTGTAGCCCTTCGGCAGGCGCGGTTGGAGCCCGCTGGCCGTCCGCAGATTGCGGACAGTGATCTTCCGGACCGGCTGGTAGGGGAAGGGGCGCTCCTCGGGCAGATTCTCCGCGGGCGGCTTCGGGTGGCTGAAGAAGTGGAACCCCTCGTAATCGTCCGGGTGTACGCTGTCGTCGACGAACAGGCCGTCGATGGTGATCTCACGCGGCATGAAACAGGGGTAGCCGAAATCATGCATGCCATCGTTCCCGCCGCCGATCAGGTGCGGCCACAGGCGCGCGCCGTTGCCGGGGATCCAACGGCTGTTGCGGATCACCACGTCTCCCTCCCAGGTGCTGCCGTAGTCGCCGCGCAGAGAGATGAGGGAACTCCCGTAGAGAGTGGAGTCTTCCACGGTCAGCAGGCCGCGGCCGATGGCGTTCAGACCCGCCGTCCCCAGCGTGCTCCGCCGGATCGTGTATTCGCCGGAGACGCCCTGGTGCGTGTCCATCCGCGACAGCATGCAATCCTCGAGCACGATGTTCTTGCAGAAATTTGTCCCGATCACGCCCCACAGGGTCCGGTCGTTGATGAGGTTCATGCGGCAGTGTTCCATGCGGAAGTTGACCACGCTGTTGGCGGAGTAGTCATAGGTCCCCATGCTCACCGGCCGGCCGGCACTGCCGATCGTCCCATACGTCCTGTGCCCCGTGGCAAAGCAGTTTCGGAACGTGACGTTGGCGCAACCCGAAGCGCTGAGGAAGCCGCCGTACGGAGCGCCCACGGAGGTCTCCCCCGCGATGTAGTGCGTGAGCCCGTCGATCACGGTGTTCGACCGACGCACGACCATGTTCCGGCCCCAGTAGTTGTAGCCCTTGTCCGACAGCATCCGGTTTGCGAAGGTGGTGAAAACGCCGCCCTTCACCACCAGCGTGTCCGCCTCGATCGGTCGGGCGGTGACGCGGGTGTAGGAGTCGAAATCCCAGTCGATCGGTCCCTCGATGGCGCCGTCCCGCCGCAGAATGAAGCAGTCCCGCAACCAGGCCCCCTTGTTCTGATTCGCCCCCCGGCGGATGAAGACCCGACGGGCGTCGCTCTCGACCTGAACGTAGCAGTCCTGCTCCGGACGCGCGGCCACCCGCGCCTGGTCGCGTTTCACCGGCTCCAGGTCCAGCGTCACGGCCGACAGCAGCGAGTCGACCACAAACAGAGACTGCCTGCGGTTCTCCACCTCCCCCACCGTTCCCGAGTCGTCGATCGTGAATCTCGCCGTCCCCCAATCCGTAGGGGTCGCCACGGTCGCCGTCAGCGCCTTCATGCCCAGGTGGTAGATGCCCTTCGGGTTCGCGCGCACCGGCAGCAGGTGCAGGTTCGCGAACTCATGGGCTTTGCAGATGGCCTCCATGTCGTCCGCCACCCCGTCGCCCAGCGCCCCGAAATCCTCGTACGTGACCGTTCCGCGGGAGAGAACCTGGCGTGTGTTTTCGTCTTGCATCTTGGCCGCCTCCTCCTCCGAAAGCTGGAACACCCGGAAGTCGTCGTACTCCGCTTCCACTTGGCTGGTGCTGTAGGAGTGGACCCACACGGACAGAGTCGCCGCCGCGGCAGGAGCCATCCCGTACAACGTGAACTCGCCCCACTCCCGCTGCTCCGGCGGCAAGGACCCGATGATCTGGTTGGGCCGCCGGTCGTTCAGGGTCCGCCCGGTGGCATCGTGAAAGTGCAGATAGACGCCGATGCCCGAGCCGGACAGGTTCCGTCCCCAGAAGCGCAACTCGACCGTCGCCCCGCCCACCACCGGAATTGGCGCGGACCGGCAGTCGCTGCCGGCTTCGCCGCTCCTGTCCACGACCCGCAGGCCTGCCTTGCCCTGCCGAGCGGCTCCAGGTTCGACGGTGGTCATGCCACCGTCCGCCTCCCCGATCGTCCAGCCGGGAGGACCCTCGAAATCCCCCGACGGAAAGGGCAGTTCCACCGCGGCGCGCGCGATCCCCGTCAACAGCAGCAGCGAGAAACGTCCGGCAGCCCAACACTTCACGACCGCATACTCCTTGCCTCGCCATCGCCGTCCGACCCACCCCCGCGCCCCCGGACACAATGCTCCGTACTATGTCCTTTCCTCGGCCCCGTCGCCAGTTCTGCCTGGGTTGAGGTATCGGTGCCGTTCCCACCGGAATAGCTGATTGCCAGCAGGTTATGTCCCATGGGGAGGCCTTCTTGATCCCTTGGCTGCGTTTTTCGCTGGCCAAAACAGGTTCTGGCAATTCCAGGTCCGCCACGCCTGCCACTGCTCCCGCCCGGGCGCCTGCAGCGCGTCTTGCCGGGGCACGCGCGGCCGAATCGAGGCCAAGAAACAGGCTGTCGAGGCCCTCAGGCAGGCGGTGTGGCTGTACAACTGCCGCAGGCCGCACCTGGCTCTCCAGTACCGCATCCCCGCACAGGTCCATGAGGAGGCCGCTGTGTCGGCGCCGCGGCGGTCACACCGGTTCGACAAGCTCACGGCCTCCGACAGGACCGCCCTCCAGCGCCCAGCGCGTGGCCGCTGGGCGGAATCGCGCGTTCGAGGACCTGTCTGCGTGCGACGCACAGGCAGGCGGCGGGCTCCAGCGCATCTTCTCCAGGCGTTCCACTGGCGCGCGCCCTGCGATCAACCATGGTGAGGCCTGGTGGTTACCCTTTGCCGTCGAGTTCTTCGCGGATGGTTCTGGCGGTCGCTTCGGGATCCGCGGCGGCGTACACCGGACGGCCTACGACGACGAACGTCGCTCCGGCCGCCCGTGCCCCCCCCGGCGTCATGATCCGCACCTGATCCCCCGCCGCCGCGCCGGCCGGCCGGATCCCGGGCACGACCAGGACGAAACCGTTGCCGCACGCCCGCCGGACGGGTCCGATCTCGAGGGCGCTGCAGACGACCCCCGGCAGGCCGCAGTCCCGGGCGAGGGATGCCAGGCGCAGCACCTGGGCTTCCGGGGTGTCGTGCACCCCGACGGCCTGGATGTCGGCGGGTCCCATGCTCGTGAGCACGGTCACGGCGATCACCAGGATGCCCGCCTCCCTGCCGGCGCGTGCGGCCTCCGCCAGCATGGCCGGTCCTCCGCCGGCGTGGACGTTGGTCATGTCGGCGCCGATGGCGGCAGCCGATCCCACGGCATGGGCCACGGTGTTGGGGATGTCGTGGAACTTGAGGTCCAGGAAGACCTGTTTGCCCATGCCCTTGAGGGCGCGCACTGTCTCGGGTCCATGGCGGGTGAACAACTGGTTGCCCACCTTGTACCAGTCCACTGACGGTCCCAACCGCCGCACCAGACGCAGGGCATCCTGCGGCGCATCCATGTCCAGCGCCACGATCAGTTGCGTCGACCGCTCCGCCATGTCAGACATCGTTGCCTCCCGCATCGTTTTCGTGTGCCTGTGCCGGGTCCGATTGGGCAAGGTCCGGGGACATCCGGAGCAGCATGCGTGCGAGGTTCGCGGCAGCCAGCAGGGGACTGAGGGCCATGAGCAGGCGTCCCCAGGGCGGAATCAGGCGCCAGAAATGGAGCCAGTCTCCCGGGACGGTTGCCATTCCCTGCAGGAAGGCGATGGCGAAGGTCACCAGGAGAGCCGCCACCGGAATGAGAAACAGGTACAGCAGGGCGGCGCGCGCCAGGACCGCGTCGTGGTACAGAGCCATCCGCCGCCTGGCCTTGGCGAGGGCAGCCGGCACAGCCACAGTCTCGAGCAGGGCCCAGGGCGCCGCGGACAGCGCCAGGGCCGCCCCAAGGGCCAGGTACCGGGCCTCGGAACACCTCGACCACCATCCCGGGAAGGGCGACAACCCCGCTACGGCCAGCCAGGAGGCCCGCAGCCGCCACAGCAGCCACGTTCCCGCCAGCTCGCGAGGGGTACCCAGGCGGAACACCAGCGCTGCCGCGAAGAGGAGGGGTATGACGTAGAGCAGCCGCAGGTGCCCCAGGGGGCTGCGTCCGATGGCGGGGACGTAGAGGATGCACAGTTCCCATGCCAGGGCCCACGCCAGGCCGTCCAGGCACCGCCATCTCACCCCCGTCGCCACCTGCCGTACGGCCATGGGCCCTCGCACCTAGCGGTGATCCAGATATCGTCCATACTGATCGGCGCTCATGAGGAGGTGGACTTCCTCTTCATCGTCGTACTCCATCCGGTAGAGCCAGTGTTCGTAGGCCGAGAGATGGAGGAGGCTGGCGTTGTCCAGCACGTCCCGGTTGATTTCGATTACCCTTCCCGTGAGGGGGGAGCCGAGGTGGTGGATGCGGTTGGGCAGATGCAGGTGGATGCAGAAGGTGTCCATGTCGAGTTCGTCGCCGACCATGGGCAGGTCGATGCTCAGGACCTCTTCGAGCTGCTCGACCAACTCTTCCGTGACGCCCACGACAGCCGTGCCCGCCTCCCGGTCCATCCGCGCCCACAGGTGCCGTGCACTGTAAGACAGGTCTCTAGGATGTTCGAGCATGATCCTCGACCTCCGTTCGTGCCCGGACAGCTGCTCGCCCATCGAGTCTGCGCAGACGTTTCCCACGCACCCGTGTGGGCGTGATCAGGCGGAAGCAGACCCCGCGGCGCGCCGGCGTGCGGGCGGGGCACGCAAGGGAACGCCCATGCCGCGGTACTCTAGGGTCATCCCCGGCGCCGGTGCAAGTGCCACCGGCCATTTTCTTTCCATCGGTTGCCGGTTATGTTATCCTTGGCAGACGGGTGTGCAACCTGTGCTGCGGTGGGTTGTTCATCGTCCCGGAATTCTCTGTACCCTCGAATCTGTGCCCGCGAGGTCGCGGGCGGTCCAGCCGGATGGGGGACGATGCGTATGGCTTTCTTGCCGGCCGACGGCGCCGCTGTGGTATGCGAGGGTCGGCACTGTGCTGTCGCCGCCGGCTTGGGAGGTGCCCGGCCATGGGTGCAAACGAGCGATTGTATATCCTGAAGACCGTGGATGGCGAAGAGTACGGTCCCGTCGACCAGGAATGCCTGGTCCGCTGGGCCGAGAACGGCCGCATCACGGCCTACTGCCAGATTCGCAGCACGCTGATTGCGCGCTGGGAATCGGCCTGCGAGGTCCCCTTTCTGCGTAGCATCCTTCTGAAGCAGGTGGAGGAGAAGGATACCAGGAACGCGTCCCTGTTTTCCCGCATCAGGACCCTGGCCACCAGGCGGGCGGTGCAGGTGGTGGAGATCAGCGGCCTGCACGAGGTCCGTCCGGAGGACTTCGAGGCGGCCAGGATGCACATCCGGGCCGCGGCTGCACTGTTGGACCTGGCGGTGGTGGTGCTGTCGGGGGTGGCCACCTACCTCGTTTTCGCTTTGCTCTTCAGCGCGCGCGTCCTGGGCCCCAACGGCGCCTTCTATCTGGGGCTGATGGTCTTCTACCTGAGCGCGGTGATGTACTACGCCTACAACATGGGGTTCTCGGGCCAGACGGTCGGGCAGAGATTCTGGGGCATCATCCTGATCCGGAAGAATGGCGAGGAGTTCTACCTTGGCCGCGCCTTCACCTACACCATCGGCATGTTCTGCTTCGGTCTGCTGACGCCGTTCGTCGCCTTTGTGGCGCCTTCGGGCCGCTCTCTGCAGGAGATCGTCACCGGCACGAGGATGGTCAGGGTCAAGTTGATCGGGAAGCGCCGGTGACGTGCTCCCGTGCCCATGACCCGGTTGCGGGCGATCCGCGCCCGCCAACCTGCGCCGCGGCGGGTCGGCGGACGTCCACTGTCCTGTTGCGGTACGTCTCCGGGGAGTTCCTGTTGCCCCTGTGCTGCTGCCTGGTGGGCTTTGCGGCTCTGTTTCTGCTGAACAGCCTGTTTGACGATCTGGCGGACTTTCTGAAGGCGGCGCCGCAGGCAGGGGGAAGGGGCGCCTGGGACGTGGCGTGGTACTTTCTGCTGCTGCAGCCGGCCGGCATCGTGCACGTGGCGCCGATGTCGGTGCTGTTGTCGTCCTGTTTCATGGTGGCGACGATGGGGCGTCACCAGGAGCTGACGGCGATCCGGACGGCCGGGGTTTCCCTGACCCGCGCCGCAGCCCCGGTGTGGGTTGTCGCGGCGCTTCTCGGGCTGCTGTGTTTCTGGGTATCGGAATGGGTTGCCCCGGGGTGCACGGCGCGTGCCGAGGAACTCCACAGTCTGTGGACCGAAAGCGCCCTCTACCGCCGCCGCCGGGCCGAGGTGGCGTACCACAACGGCAACGGCGCCCGGGACTGGTTCTTCGAACAGTTCCGTGCGGAGGGGGTCCATCGGGGGGTGTTCATCAAGCAGTTCGGGCCGGATGGCGCGACGCATTGGGAGCTGCAGGCCGCGGAGGCCGAGTACCGGGACGGTCAGTGGGTCTTCCGGGACTGCCTGCGCTTGCCCTTCGACCCCGAGAGCCAGCTGCCCCTCGAATCCGAGCGCCGGCACTGGGAGACCTTCACCGATCCCGGCCTCGACGAAACCCCCGAGCGCATCCTCAACCACGTCCGGCCCGTGGAACAGCTGACCCTGCGCGGCATCCGCGCGGTCCTGGCCGCAAACCCCGATCTGCCTCCCGCATCCCGGGGGGCGTTCCGCAGCGCGCTCTGGCACCGGCTGAGCACGCCGCTTGCCTGTCTGCTGGGGGCCCTGTTCGGTGTCTCGCTCTCGATTGCCCGGGAGCGGGGGGGAGCTGTCCGGGGCTTTGCCCATGCGGTCGGCCTGATGATGGCCTACTACGTGGTCGGGGAGTTCTGCTTTGTGCTGGCACGGAACGGTCATCTGCCGCCCTTCCTCGGGGCCGGCGCTCCCACCCTCGCTTTTCTCGCCTGGGGGGCCGCCATCATGCATCGGAGGCGCTGAGGAGGTGACGCGCCGTGGACGAGACCAGGCACACTGACGCGGCCCCCCACGAGCCCGCCCCGCGCCGGACCATTCGCTTCTCGCCCCGTGGTCCGCAGACCGCGGCGCGCGGCCGGCATGCCCGGCGGCAGGCGGAGACGCCGGGGACGGGCCAACGCCGGCGCATCCCACGCTGGCGCATCGTGGTCTGGTGCCTCGAGGCCGCTATCCTGCTGGGAGTACTCGAGGTCGCCGTCTGCCGGCGCCGGGAGCGCCCGCCGAAGGCCCCTCCCGCCGCGGCTGCCGGCACGCCTGCGGCGCTCGTTCCGGCCCTGGGGGAGGGGGCCGTTCCCCTGGCGGGACTGCTCGAAGTCCCGTCGCTTCTCGTGCCGCTGGACGGCTTGGCTTCCGGAAGTGAGACCATGCGGGAGGCGCAGCTCGCCTTCAGTCGGGCCGGCGGTCTGCCGGTGGAGGTGGCGAACAGCATCGGCATGCGCCTGCGTCTGGTTCCCCCGGGGACGGCCCTCGTGGGCAGTCCGTCCGGAGAGGTTGGCCGCGGAGAGGGAGAGGTGCAGCATGTGACCCTCGTTCCGGCCCCCTTCTACCTGGGCACGTACGAGGTGACGCAGGCCGAGTGGAACCGGCTGATGCCGCGGAACCCGTCCCACTTCCCGGGCGACGATCATCCCGTGGAGGAGGTGACGTGGTACGACTGCCAGCGTTTCCTCAACGAGTTGAGTCGGAGGGAGGGTGTCGAGGCGGGGACGTATCGTCTTCCCACCGAGACGGAATGGGAGTATGCCTGCCGGGCGGGGACGCAGACCGCCTTCCACTGCGGCGACGACGCGGTCTCTCTGGCCGCTTTTGCGGAGTATGCCGAGATCAACTACCGGGGGACGACTCCCGTGGGCCGCAAACGCGCCAATGCGCTCGGGCTGCACAACCTGCACGGAAATGTCTGGGAATGGTGCCTGAACCGGTTCGGTCCCTATCCCGGGGACAGCCGTCCAATGGCAGCCGAGATGAGGGACTGGCGCTGCATCCGGGGCGGGAACTGGTACGTGCCGGCCCTGGACTGCCGCAGCGCCGAACGCAGCAGGCTCCCCCCCTCGTCCCAGGGCAACATGCTCGGATTCCGGGTCCTGCGCTCCATCCCCGAGTGGACCGGCGGGGCGCCGCCGGCGCCCTCTCCCGCCCCGGCCGAGGAAGGGCAGGGACCGGGACCGACGCTGGGCGACTGATACCGTTCGCGCGCTCACCGTAGCGCGGCGACTGGAGCGGCCCCGGCCCGGAGCGCGGGACGGACGCGAGGTCCGGAACGTACCGGCAGGCGCCGGCAGTGCGGCCATTCCTGCACCGTTCTGCCTGGCGAAGGCGGACCCTCCGCCGTAGCCGCGGCGATCCGGCATACCGCCGAGGACCTGTCTGCGCCCGACGCACAGGCAGGCGGCGGGCTCCAGCGCCTCTCCTCCGGGCATTCCAGGTGCGCGCGCCCCACGATCCACATGGTGAGGTCTGGAGGTCAGGCTTCCGTGCGGTCCCGGATCCACCGGGTGAGTTCCGCGAGCTGGCCCGCCGCGTCCGTTGCCGAGAGTTCGGGGAGGTGTCCCGCGCGGTCCCGGACCAGCCCCCGCTCGTTCTCCATGGAGACCCGTCCGCGGCGCACCGTCACCCGGTGCAGGCCCGCCGCCCGCGCCAGGAGCCGGACGCGGGTGACGGCCAGCAGCATGTCGACGCAGGCCGGCGGGGGGCCGAAGCGGTCCCGGAGTTCGGCGCTGAACGCATCCAGGTCGGCCGGGGTGGCGAGGGCAGCCAGTCGTCGGTAGCAGGCGACGCGGATGCATTCCTCGCCCACGTAGGAGGCGGGGATGGCGGCGGGAGTCCTGCCGCGTCCATCCCGCAGGCTGAAGCAGACCGTATCGAGTTCCACGGGCACGGGGGTGTGCACGGGCGACGGTTGGCGGGCCAGTTGGGCGACGGCCTGCCGCAGAAGTTGGTTGTAGAGTTCGAAGCCCACGGCCGCGATGTGCCCGCTCTGCTCGGGGCCCAGGATGTTCCCGGCGCCCCGGATTTCGAGGTCCCGCAGGGCCAGCTTGAAGCCGGCGCCCAGGTGGGTGTACCGCCGGATGGCCCGCAGTCGTTGCTTGGCATTCTCCGGCAGCGTACCCATGGGGGGAAGGAGCAGGTAGGCGTAGGCCTGACGGTGGTAGCGGCCCACCCGGCCCCGCAGCTGGTACAGCTCGGCCAGGCCGAAACGGTCGGCCCGGTCGATGACGATGGTGTTCGCGTTGGGAATGTCGATCCCCGACTCGATGATGGTGGTGCAGACCAACACGTCCACCTCGCCACAGAGGAAGCGGGACATCACCCGCTCCAACTCGTGCGGGGTCATCTGACCGTGGGCTACGGCAGTGCGAGCGTCCGGCACCAGCTGCCGTACCCCCGCGGCCGTGCGGTCGATCGTCTGCACCCGATTGTGCAGAAAATACACCTGCCCCTGGCGTTCGAGTTCCCGGGTGATCACCTCCCGGATCAGTTCCCGGTCGTATTGAGCGATGACCGTGGTCACGGGAAGCCGCTCCGCCGGCGCCGTCATGATCGTGCTGAGGCGGCGCAGCCCCGAGAGGCTGTAGTACAGCGTCCGCGGGATGGGTGTCGCCGTCATGGTCAGGATGTCGACGCTGGCCCGCATCTGCTTGAGGCGTTGCTTGTGGCGGACCCCGAAACGCTGCTCCTCGTCGATCACCAGCAGACCGAGATCGGCGAAGCGGACATCCGGCTGCAGCAGGCGGTGCGTCCCGATCAGAATGTCCACCCGGGCCTCGGCCACCCGTTGGAGAATGTGCTGCTGTTCGCCCCGGCTGCGGAACCGGCTCAGCATCTCGATGGAGACGGGGTATTCGGCCATGCGCTCGCGGAAGCGGGTGTAGTGCTGCTGGGCCAGCACGGTGGTGGGCACCAGCACCGCGACCTGCCGGCCGTTGAGGACGGCCCGGAACGCGGCCCGCATGGCGACTTCGGTCTTGCCGTAGCCCACATCCCCGCACAGCAACCGGTCCATGGGTTCGGGCCGGGCCATGTCTCCGAGGACATCCTCGATGGCGGCGGCCTGGTCTTCCGTTTCGCTGTAGGGGAAGGCGCCCGCAAAGGTGCTCTCCCATTCCGTCGCGGGTTCGAAGGCGACGCCCCGCGTGCCTTGGCGCAGGGCCTCCAATCGGAAGATCTCCGCGGCCAGGTCCCAGGCGGCCGCGCCGGCCCCCGCCTTGGCGTTGCGCCACGCGCTTGCCCCCAGGCGGCTCAGTCGGGGCGTGTGCCGTGTCCCCCCGACGTACCGGCTCACCAGGAAGGCCTGGTCCAGGGGCACGTACAGCCTGGCGTCGTCGTCAAACTCCAGGTCGAGGACCTCCTGGATCTCCCCCGAGACCTCCATCTCGAGGATGCCGTGGTAGCGGCAGATGCCGTGGGAGGCATGCACCGCATAGGCGCCCTCCTCGAGTTCCACGTCCTCATGCAGCGCCAGGTCGCAGCGGTACCGCGTCCGTTGCCGCCGGCGGACGTCGGCCCTGCGCCCGAAGAGCTGCTGCTCGCTGAGCAGGACGATCCCCGCCTCGCAGAGCAGCAGGCCGCAGTCCAGGGGGATGTGTTCCACCTCGACCGGGATCGCGGCAGTCTGGGGGTCCTCGGCCAGCATCTGGCGGAAGCGCGTCGCTTCTCCCTCCCCGGCGCAGCAGGCCACCACCGCATGCCCCTGGCCGTGCCAGCGCCGCAGGGAGTCGCGGAGCTGCTGCCAACGCCAGATTCCGGCCTGGTCGGCAAGCTCGGGCGGGATGTTCCCGACCTCGCCCGCCAGGCTGACGGACTCCGCCGGCAGGACTGGCGCCCCGTTCCTCGGCTCCTCCTCACCCACGTCCGTGATCAACTCGACCCAGCGCCGCGCCTGCGTCCGCAGCCCCTCCCAGGCCGCCGCCTGCTCGGGACTGCCGAAGCGGGTCAGGTGGACGTCGATGGCCGCGGGACCACAGGCCACCACGGAGGTCACCTCCCGGAAGTAATCCCAGAGCAGGGCCTCGTCCTCCCCGGCGGCCTCCGCGACCATGGCCCCCCGGGGCACGACGCGCAGCTCCTCGGTTTCGGCGTAGGACCGCTGGGAGTCCGGCAGGAAAAAGCGCATCGAGGCGATTTCGTCCGCGAAGAACTCGATGCGCACCGGGGCCTCGTAGAGGGGCGAGTAGACATCGAGAATGCCGCCACGGCGGGAAAACTCCCCCGGCGCGTGGACCTCGAACTCGTTGTCGTAGTCCAGGGCCACCAGACGTGCCGCAAGAGCATCGGGATCCACCCCCTCCTGCCCCCGTTTCAGCACAAAGGCGCTGCGGGCAAAGCCCGCGGGGGCCAGCGCGGGCGCCAGCAGGCCCTCCACCGTGGCCACGAACACGGAGGGGGACTCGTCGAGGGCCGCCGCCAGCGCCGCACAACGCGCTGCTTCGTTCTCCGGAATCCAGCGTCCCCGATGGGTCGCGATCACCTCCGGGATCTCCACCAGCCGACGGCTGTCCCCCGCCACCGGCAGCCAGGCCCGAAGGAACGCACATACCGTCTCCGCGCGCTGGCTGTCGGCCGTGACCACCAGAACACGCCCCGCGAATGCCGCCAGGACCCGGAGCACGGTGATGGGCA
>JAFGRS010000678.1 GCA_016935045.1 Lentisphaeria bacterium
CATACCCGCAGTGGTACGTCCCGAGCGAGCAACGCCGCCAGGGAGCGGGAGCGGCGCAGCCCTTCGGGGCGAGGCGGCGCACGGCCACATCCGCTGGGGCCAGATGAAGCCGGCAGTGTCCGCACCAGCCGTAGCTGCGCCTGAAACGGATCACTCCGACCGGTGGGCAAACACCTACGGAGCTGACATGCGCCCGTCCCGGGTGCCGGGCGTTGCCGTTTCGGGGTGGGCTGTGTACATTGGAGCGCGACGGTGGGTTGCCGACGAGGCGTCGGCGGGTCCGGTACCGCGGCGCACAGTGAGGGAGCGGCCATGCGTGCCCTTGTTCAGCGTGTCAGTTCCGCCTCGGTGACCGTCGAGGGCACGATCCGGGGGCGGATCGGGGACGGGCTTTTGGTGTTGCTGGGCGTGCGCAACGGAGACGGTCCCGGGGAGGTCCAATACCTTGCCGAGAAGTGCGTCAACCTCAGGGTATTCGAGGATGACGCGGGCAAGATGAACCGATCGCTTCTCGAAACCGGCGGGGCGATGTTGGTGGTCTCCCAGTTCACGCTCTATGGGGACTGCCGCAGGGGGCGCAGGCCCAGCTTCGTCGAGGCCGCGCCGCCGGCGGTGTCGGAACCCCTGTACCACGGTTTTGTGCGCAGCGTGGCTGGGCTGGGGGTCCCCGTCGCCGAGGGGGTGTTCGGTGCCCACATGCAGGTGGCATTGGTCAACGACGGCCCCGTGACCGTGCTCCTGGAACGAGACGGAGAGCAACCATGAGCAACCCGCGTGTCGAGGGTGAGAAGCCGTGCCGTCTGAACCGCAGGTTCGATGGCAACGGCGCCTGGAATGCCGAGTTGGCCGGGAACCTGACCCAGGCCATCTGCGAGACCTACGAGGACGAGGCGGGCATCAGCCACATCGATGGCGGGAACATGCCCGAACGGGACGCCGTGATCAGCGTTCTGGAGACCTTCCTGGAAGTCCTTTTTCCCGGCTACAGCGGCCTGCGGCCGGTGAGCCGTGCCGCCATCGGGTTCGTGATCGGCGACATGGTCAACCGCATCTACCGGGACCTCACCGAACAGGTGCGCCGGGCCTACGGGTACCGTTGCACGCTCGAATGCTGCGAGGGCTGCGACTGCGTGCGCATGGCACACGAGGCTGTTCTGGGGCTTCTCCAACGTCTGCCCGACATCCGGCGGGTCCTGAAGACCGACGTGCAGGCGGCCCTGGACGGGGACCCGGCGACGAACTCGTCCGACGAGATCATCATCGCCTATCCCGGGCTGAAGGCCATTGCCATCCAGCGCGTTGCACACGAGCTGTACGTGGCGAAGGTGCCCCTGATTCCCCGGGTCATGGGGGAATTCGCCCACACGGTGACCGGGATCGACATCCACCCCGGCGCCACCATCGGCGGCAGCTTCTTCATCGACCACGGCACGGGGGTGGTGATCGGGGAGACCGCCGTGATCGGTGACAGCGTCAAGATCTACCAGGGGGTTACACTGGGGGCGTTGAGTTTCCCGAAGGATGCCTGCGGCAGGCTGATCAAGGGCGCCAAGAGGCATCCGAACATCGAGGACAATGTCACCATCTACGCCGGCGCGACGATTCTGGGCGATATCACCGTCGGACACGACAGCGTGGTCGGCGGCAACGTCTGGCTGACGGAATCCGTCGCTCCCCACAGCCGGGTGACCATCGCCGACCCCGACCTCACGATCACTCAGCGCCGACATCGATAACAACGGCCGCGTAGAGCGGGACGGCGGCGATCTCCACCGCGATGCGGCGCTCCGAGACCGGTTCCAGGCGCGCCTCCGGTACGGCATCGGGCGTGAGGACGCGCAGCCGCAGCGGGCGTCCGCGGAGGGCCTGCGGGAGTGCCAGCGTGAATGCCATCGGGGGAAGGGGGTCGATGGCATCGCCGGCCAGGTCGACGCGGGTGTTGTTGCAGTCGACGAAGAGTCGTTCCGCCTTGGCATCGAGGTAGGGGGTCAACCCGGCCTGCCAGGAGATTCCCGGCGCATCGAGCAGCGGCGGTTCCCCGTTCCGGCTCAGGCGCGACAGGACCGGGTCGAAGAGGGTGAGCATATCGGGGCGTTCCTCGGAAGCCCGGTAGAACGGCAGTCCGGGGTCCTCGGGAAGCACCAGCACCGAGCCGTTGCCGAGGCGGCCGTCGGGTCCGGCGGCTGATGTCAGGGCTGCCAGGGTGGAGCCCTCGCGGAGGGGGTCGAAGTTCCCCGCCTCCCCGTGCCGCAGGCCGCAGGCGCCGGCAAGGACCAGGCAGCCTCCCTGGCGCACCCATGGTTCCAGGATCGCGACATCGCTCTCGGGGAAAACCTCCGCACTCGGGATCACGAGGTGACGCAGTTCGGCGAGGGTTGTCGGCGTGAGTTTCCATTCCGGGACGGCGCGCCAGGCGAGATGGCGCCAGGTGAGGGCCGTGCCCCAGCCCCAGAAGGCGAAGGCGTGGGTCTGGTTGTTGAAGTCAACCACGCCTGCCGGCGTCATGGCCGCGAGCTGGGACGAGGACGAGAAGTAGAGACCGGTTTCGGCGCACGGCACACGGTCGCCGAAGGTGGCCGCGGCCTGGCGGACGAAGCCGAAGAAAGCCCTGTCCGTTGCCTCGTCTCCGGCGTCCCGATGGTGGGGGTAGTGCGGCATGGGCAGGGCATGGGTCGCCAGTCCCTGATAGTAGAGGACGCGGGCGATGCCCGGCCGTCCCAGCTGCTCGTCCGGCACGTACATCCAGACGTTGACGAAACGCCCCCGCGCGTGCTCCCGCGCCAGCTTGTACAGCGGCACGTAGCTGCCGAGGGGAGGCGGCATCAGGCCGCGCGGGCCCCCGCTCAGGGACCAGCCCCAGCTCAGTTCCGTGCTCACCATGTCCAGTTCGCCTCGAGGCCAACCGAGGGCGAACATCGGGATGTCATTGCCCAGAACCGGGAACTCGGGTTTGCCGGCGGCGCGGGATTCCTCCTTCACGGTGCGGTAGAACCGGGCCAGGGCGCGGGTGCCGGTCTGGCGTTTGTAGATGAGATAGGCGCGCCAGAGGGGGTCTTCGAGCCAACGGCGGTCACGCCACACGGGATGGCGGAAGTTCTCCGGCTCCCCGCCCCAGTCTCGGCAACGGGTCCGCAGATAGGTCCGGATGTCGAACGGCTCCGGTCCGGTCGCTCCCATCCGGGTCCGTTCCTCCGTGCCGAAGGTCTCCTCGAGGTAGGTTCGGAACCCGGCCACGGACCACTCCCCGAAGGCCTTGTGGAGGGGCCAGGCATGGAAGCTGTCCCAGGGGGAGAAGTTGTCGGCCCAGATCCCGTCGACCCCCAGGTCCAGCGCCTGCCGGATGGAGGCGCGGAGATAGTCGATCCAGACCGGGCAGGCCGAGTCCTTGCCGACGCTGAAGCGCAGCGTGGGCAGGTCCCTGAGCCGTTCCCGGCGCAGGCGCACCCACTCCGCGGGCGTATAGCCCGGGTCCGGGACCTCGGTCAGCATGGCATCCGCCTCTGACGGCGGTGCTTCGGGCCCGTTCCGTTCCGGATTTTCGAAGTGCACCCGACCGAGGACGTCCTTGGCGCAGGCGGCGTCGAACACACGGTGGGTCCAGGGCTGCTCGGGGCTGCCGGCATAGCCGAGGGCGGGGCGTCCGTCCGGATAGGTCATCGGCGGGCAGCCGTAGCGGGGATGGAACCGCGTGTAGGGCGTGACGAAGTCCTCGGGGTCGAAGTAGTTGTGCACGCCCACCCAGCGCACTTCGCCGCTGCCGTCGAAGCTCTGCCAGCCCCAGGCATTGCAGAAGACCCGGGCCAGGCCGGCGTCCGCGGGGTGTCTGAGCCAGTCGCCCGCCGCGTCGCGGCGGAGCTGGACGATGTGGGCCTGGGTCGTGCCGAAACACTCGACCCACGTCAGGGCCCGCAGACCCCGCGCATGCAGCCCCTCGACCCGACCGGGGAAGGAGACGTTGCGGGTGCGCTGCGCGAAGGTCCCCCAGCAGGGATCATCCGCCGCTCCACAGAGGGAGGCCGTCGCGTGCTGAGTCGCCGCAAGCTGGGCATCTCCCGCCTGGACCAGGGTCGGGAAGTCGTCCCACCAGGGCTGAACCACCCCCTGCGCGCTCGCCGCAAGGGCCCAGGCAGAGCACCCCAGCCAGACCGCCAGTCCCCCCGAGCCAAGGCCGGCGTGCCTCGGATTCGGGCTCCCGATCCGGTCCTCCGCCTGCATCCGGTCTACGGCCATGATCCGCTCCTCCTGGCCCTGCCTTCCGTCCCCGCCATGTGGACCGCCCGTGTCCTCGCGGGCATCCCCATTGCCGTGGCCGCCCGGGGACCGTGCGG
Source organism: Lentisphaeria bacterium (assembly GCA_016935045.1). Taxonomy (GTDB): domain Bacteria; phylum Verrucomicrobiota; class Lentisphaeria; order Oligosphaerales; family JAFGRS01; genus JAFGRS01. The sequence goes on from JAFGRS010000678.1 coordinate 4,329, forward strand.
CCTACTGGAGGGCGACGCTCCGCGGAGCCGGTTCCCGCCGCCCGGGGACCGTGCGGCCTACGGGATGGCCCGGTGCCGCCCGTGTCCTCGCGGGCACCGATCCGGGGATCGAAGACGCGGGACTACTGGCACGCCCCCGGCGGCGCGTTCTCCTGTCCCAGGGGAACAGGTGTCGGCAGGTGATCCCCGGCGCCTTTCCGGAAAGCCTCCTTGGGGCCGAAGGGCGCCGTGTTGACCATGAGGTACTGCGTCTCCCCCAGGCGGTCCTGCTCGAGGTAGGCGAATCGCCACATGCGGCCCAGCAGATCGCGGAGCACATCGCGGTACTCCGGCCTGTCGATGAGGTTGACCATTTCGTCCGGGTCCCGGCGCAGGTCATAGAGTTCGTCCTTGCCGAACCCGTTGTAGACATACTTATGGTCGTGGGTCACCACCTGGCGCTGGGTGAAGAGGTTTTCCGTGCCCTCGCACTGCATGCAGATCTCCCGGCGCCAGTCCGTCGGGTCCACACCTTCCAGGAAGGGCACGAGACTGCGGCCGGTGAAGTACCTCGTCCTGGCCACACCGGCGAGATCGAGGAAGGTCGGCGCGAAATCCGCCAGCGAGACCAGAGCGTCCACGCGACGTCCCGGACAGCGCAGGCCCGCGGGCCAACGCAACACGGCAGGGACCCGGTAGGCGCCCAGGAAGGAGGGGACCTGCTTGTGGAAGAGCCCGTGTTCCCCGGCATAGTCGCCGTGGTCCGAGCAATACAGGACCAGGGTGTTGTCCGCCTGTCCCGTTGCGTCCAAGGCTTCGAGGACCTTCCCGAACAGCTCGTCGAGATGGGTGCACATGGCCCAGAAATGCCGGATGGCTTCCTTCGTGCCTGCTTCGCCGAGCTGGTCGAAGACCATCCGCCGGACCTTGGCGTAGTACTCCGGCTTGTCCGCCATCTCGTCGCGGAAGCTCGGCGGCAGCGGGATGGCATCGGGGTCGTACAGGTCCAGGTACCGACGCCGGACCTTGTACGGGGCGTGGGGGCCGTTCCAGCCGATGAACAGACACCACGGAGCCCCCCCGGCCGCCAGGCCGGGCAGGGCCTCCAGGCCGCGCGCCAGGATTGCCTCGTCGCCCCGGCCCGCGTCCTCCGCCGCGCCGTACAGCGTGTGCGGCTGGTATCCCTCCATCCGGATCGAGGTGTCTTCGGGGTCTGGGCGGTCCGCGCTCCTGCGGATGGCTTCCCATTTCGTCCAGGGGTCCTGGATCTGTTCTCCGTAAGGCTGCAATTCGTTCCAGCCGTAGTTTTTAGGTGTCTGATCCCCGTAGGCGCTGACGTGCCATTTGCCGGCATAGGCCAGGGCGTACCCCGCATCCCGGAGGTCCTGGCTGAACATGCGGATGTGACGGTGGGGTCCGCGCTGGATCGCGTAGGAATTGTTGACGTTGTTCCACACGCCGTGGCGGCTGGGATAGAGTCCGCTCCAGAAGGTTGCCCGGGCGGGGCAGCAGTGGGCTGTCGGGCAGAATGTACTGGTGAAGGTCAGCCCGTCCCGGGCGAATGCGGTCAGGTTGGGGGTGAGGCAGGGGTGTTCGGGCAGGACGGTATCCAGGCGCTGATGGTCCGTCATGACGATGAGCAGATTGGGGCGTTGGCCAGTGGCCATGGCATGGCTCCCTGTGTGGCGTTGTGTTGTCTCCGGCCCGGGTGTACGCTGCCTCCGCGGGCGCTCCCACCAACGTCACCGTATTCCCGTTCGCGAGCTCTCAGCGGAAATCCCAGGTCTTCACGAGGGCGCCGGTAGCGGCGGCGGCATAGCGCAGGAAGGCAATCTCCAGGGGGGCTTCCTGCGCCGGAAGATACAGGCGGATGACCGCATACGTGCCCTCGGCCGCCGGCACGTCGACCGTCACTTCCTGCCACTCCTCGCTTCCGGCAAGGGCAAAGGCCACCGTCTGACCCTCTTGTGGGAACTCCGCCTGGGCGGCGGTCTGCCATTGGATCCTGCCCGGGCCCCCCGCCGTCGTGCGCACGCGCAGCGTCAGGCTCAGGGGTCCGCTGTGCTTTACCTGCGCAGTCCCGAGGAAGGGCGTCTGGCCTTCCCCCTCCACGCGCAGTGCGCCGCCGACGCGCGAGATCCTGCACATCCTGGCGACCAGGCCGGCCGCCGGATCGGTCGTGACCGCCGCCGGCCTGTAGTCGGGATTGGGCTTGGGCACGAGAGCGCCGGTGTCCACCACGAAGCGATCGATGAGGGCGTCGAGTTCCCGTACGCGTTCCGGCATGGTCTCGGCCAGGTTCGTGGCTTCGCCGATGTCCTGCCGCAGGTTGTACAGCTCCCGGATGGCCGGGTAGGCGGGATGGGGTTCGAAGCGACGGATGAGCTTCCAGTCGCCCTGACGGACCGACACGGCCGGAATCAGGTGCGGGAACCAGGTGAAGTAGGCTTCCCGCGCCAGGGGCCCGGTCCCCGTCAGCAGCGGCAGAATCGAGACGCCGTCGACGATGTGCCCCGCGGGTTTGTCGAGTCCCAGGGCAGCGAGAATCGTGGGATAGAGATCGATGGGGCCCACGACCGCCGTGCTGGTTGTGCCGCCGCGGACCCGGCCCGGCCAGCGCACCATGAGGGGGACGCGTTGTCCGCCCTCGTAGATGCGTCCCTTGCCCTCGCGCAGGGGGGCGTTGTTGGTCGGGGGTTCGGGGCCTGCCCAGCGGCGCCAGTCCTGCAGGAAGGCATAGCGCGGGTGCCCCGGCCCGATTCTGGCCAATCTGCTGTCATCGGGGGTGTTGCTGTGGGTGTTGCCGCCGTTGTCGGAGTAGAAGAGGAAGAGGGTGTTTTCGGCCAGGCCGAGTTCGTCCAGCTTGGCCAGGACCCGCCCCAGGCTTTCGTCCACGCTCCGGATCATGGAGGCCATGATGGGGTTGCGTTGTTCGCCGCGGGGGTCGGTCTTCTTGGCGAACTCGGCGGTGTATTGCTCCTTGTGTCCCCAGGGGCCATGCAGGCCGTACTGCCACAGGTTCAGGTAGAAGGGCTCGTTGCGGTGGGCTTCGAGGAAGCGCAGGGCCTCGTCCGTGAGCCGGTCCGTGATGTACTCGCCTTCGGGGCCGTCCGTGATGTTGCCCACTCTGGTCTGGCCCCCGGGTTTCCCCTCCGGCACGACGCCATAGGGCGAGAAGTAACTCGGGGGGCCGGGGTCCGGCGCGCAATGCCACGCGGTCTCGAAGCCCTGCTTCTCCGGCCAGTGCTCGGGACCCAGGCCGAGGTGCCACTTGCCGAAATGCCCGGTTCGATATCCCGCCGCCCGCAGCACCTCCGCCAGGGTGACCAGCTCGGGATCCAGGTAGTTCCTGCTGTTGGCATACAGCAGGGGACGGTTCGGCGCCGCCCTCTCGGGATAGGGTGAGGCATCCGCCGGGGCCGCGGGAAGGTGCCCCGTGGCACTGGTGACCCGATGCCGGGCGGAATACTGCCCCGTCAGAATCGACGCCCTCGTGGGCGAACACAGGGGCAGAGCATAGGCATCCGTGAACCGCATCGCCTGTGTCGCCAGACGATCCATGTGCGGCGTCTCGTAGTACCGCGAGCCGTACACGCCGCAGTCCATCCAGCCCATGTCGTCCACCAGGAACAACACCACGTTCGGACGCTGCTGGGCCGCCCCGAGAACCGACCCCGCAATGGAGAGAGCAAACCCGAATCTCGACAGGATGTTTCTCATAACCGCAAGGACCTCATCCAGCCAATGCCCCCTCCCACTCCCTGCCTGCGACGCCAGCCAACACCCCCACACGGCAACCGAACCACGCCATACTCTACCCCGGACCGGGCGGCTGCCAAACCGTCCGGAAAACGGGGGGGCGCGCGGTGCCCCAGGACGGGTATTTTCCGGCCGGCATGTCCGGAAAACGGGGGGGGCGCCAGAGAAGGGCCCTCTCCATTCCCCCCGCCTCCTGCCCCCGCCTCTCCTCTCTTTCCGTTCCGTCCGTTGTGTCCGTTGTGTCCATACTGTCCATCTCGTCCATTTCCCTTCTTCCCGCTTGCGCCGGCCGTAGGCATGGGCGACAGTGTGGCCGGGTCGGTGCGGGGGCTGGGGAGATTGGGCGGAGCGTCGCGAGTCGGGAGCCGTACGATGAGAACCATGGGGATTTGCGGGTTGACGGCCTGTCTGCTGTTGGCCCTGGAGGCAGGGTCAGTCGTGCCTGGCGGGGAAGCGGCGGGCGCGCGTCCGAACATCCTGGTCATCCTGACCGA
>JAFGRS010000679.1 GCA_016935045.1 Lentisphaeria bacterium
CCTTCTACGAGGGTAGCGCATTGCGCCTCGTACGGGTCTGGGGAGAGGGACCTACGGAGCTGACATGCGCCCGAGGTTGCCCGGGGGCCGTACGCAGTCCCAAATGTAGGGCGGATGGTCCCCAGCCGCCGCGGTCCGGGAGGCCGCCCGGGGGCCGTACGGGGTGCGGATGGGCGGGCCGGCATGCTGCGCGCGGTGTGGCGGGATTGCACCGCGGTATCCCGCCGTGTATGGTGTGTGGGTGGAACGGCCCCGTGGTTCCGTCCCCGGATGGTCGTGGGGGTATCGGTGCGCATGGTTCTGGTTGCTGTGAGGGAATGGGTGTCAGCGATGCAGTCCGCAAGATATGTCGAGGCGGTCTTTTTGGTGCTGTTGGCCGTTGCGGCGGCGGCCATGGGCCAGGAGGCGCGTTGGGTGATCACGAACCGCTGGGAGGGCATGGGTTCCCAGCAGACGGAGATCTTCTGGGTGAACGGGAGCGACTGGCGGGTGCGGTATCGGCCCAAGGGGAAGGGCATCTTCCAGATTGCGGTATACGATCAAGCGAGCGACCTCATCGACCTGGCGGCAAGCCAGACGCGTTCCTCCCTGACGTCCGGGAGTGCCGACCTGCACGGTCGGGGGGCTCGGTACCTTGCCATCACCGGGGTGGACTCGTCCTGGGAGGTGACGGTGGAACAGCATGTCACCACCATCGAGGAATGGCACCTGACGCAGCTCCTCAAGCAGGCCCGTCCGCGGCTGTTGAAGGTGGGGATCTGGACCGGCGAGGCAGGTGCCGCGGAGTACACCTTCCACGTGCCGGCCGACCATTGGCAGATCCGGCACGGACACAGCGGCGACGGTTTGCTCCAGATCGTCGTCGAAGACGCCGACGGGTTCGTGGCCCTGGCCGCCAACGAGATCACGGCCAAGACGGGCAGCAGTTGGGTCCACAAGGCGGGTACCTTCACCCTGCGCATCCGCGCCGAGAACATTGCCTGGACCGTCGAGGTGCTTGCCGAAGACACGGGTGGCGGAGGCTGATCCGATGCAGCGGGCCACGGCCCTCTCGGTGGCGGGAAGCGACAGCGGCGGCGGGGCCGGCATTCAGGCTGACCTGGCGGCGTTCTCCCACTTCGGTGTTTTCGGGACGGTTGCTCTGACGGCGGTGACCGCTCAGAATCCGCACGGAGTCCGCGGGATTGCGTCCATCGAGCCCTCGATGGTGTGCGCCCAGATCGACGCCGTGATGGAGGATTTTGCGGTCGCGTCCGTGAAGACGGGGATGTTGTACCGTGCCGACACCATCCGGGCCGTGGCGGACGCCATGCGTCGGCATCGGCCGGGAGTGCTCGTCGTGGATCCGGTCATGGTGGCCACGAGTGGGGCCCGCCTGCTGGAGCCGGATGCCGTGGAGGCCCTCTGTGACGCGTTGCTGCCGCTGGCCACGCTGATTACGCCGAACCTGCCCGAGGCCGCCGTGCTCCTGGGGCGGGAGCGCCTGGGTGCCGAGGCGGTGGGGGAGGCAGCGGAGTTTCTGGCCCGGCGCTTCGGCGCCGCGGTTCTTGTGAAGGGTGGCCACGGTACCGGTGCCGAGGCGTGGGACTGCCTGTGTGACGGCGGCGGGTGCCGTTTTCTGGTGGCGCCCCGGGTCGAAGCAGCCAGCACCCACGGCACGGGATGCAGCCTCAGCGCCGCGCTGGCGGCCTGTCTGGCCAAGGGTGAGGAGTTGGTCGAGGCGGCGCGGCAGGCGAAGGCCTATGTGTTGGCTCGGTTGCGCAGGTGCGGCCGCGTGGGACCGAACGCATGGGCGATGGGTCCGGCGGGGGTTCTGCCCCTCGCCGACATACGGATCGAGACGGGGTTCGGGAACGGACGCCAGGAGCAGCATGGGACACATGGACGGCAACGGTGACGAGAACCCACGCATTCATCGCCACACTCTGGTGGAGATGAACCTGCCGGTATTCACGGCGCGGCGGGATGCGGCCCACGCCCGGGCCGCGGATATCCTCCGCCTGGAGATCGAGAAGGGCGACCGGGAGCAGCGCGCCGAGAGGTACGAGAGCTGCCTGCGGCTGATCGAGGAAGCCCTGCGCTGCACGGAGCGGAGCCAGATGGCGCACGACAGTCATCTCATGCACTACCTGCGTCTGCTCCGCGACACACTCAAAGCCAAGGTTGCCCTGGTGCATCACGAGATCACGCTGGTTGCCGAGGCGCGCGAGTTCGCGACCATTCTGGGTGAGGAGACCGTGGCCCGCCTGCTCACGGCCCGGGATGTGTTCAGCGACAGCGAACGCCATGTTCTGGGCTTCATGCGAGGCCTGCTGGAGTTCGGCGAACCCCTGCGTTCCCGGGACACAGAGGAACGCAAACGGCGTTTCAGCGAGGACGATTGGCGTCGGTTCCGCCATGCCGCGGGGGAGTACGAAGTCTACTACAGCACGTATGGGCGCTAGTGCGGCGTTCCACGAGTTCCTTTCCGGATGCGGCTCACCTGGTCCCGGTCATGCGACCGGGCCGGCGTGGGCGCTCCTGCGCAGGCCGCAACGCGCAACCCACCGGCGGGTGATGGCGGGCCTTTGGGTCGGCAAGGCGTCGGAGGCTGTGCCGCGGCGTCATGGCATGGGCATCCCGGTGAATGCGTCCTCCGACATGGCAGCCAAGCGGGTATTGTACGTGACCGAGGCGGCCGGCGGCGGTGTCCGGCGTCATTTTCGTTGTCTGGCTCCCAGGTTGCGGGAGCGGGGCTGGTCCGTAGACATTCTTCTGGGTGACCGCCGCAGCGAGCCGGGCATGGAGGGGGATCTGGCTGCCTTTGCGGGTATGGGTTGCCGGAGTCTGCGTTTTGGTGGGCGGTCATCGCTGGCGAGTCTGGTTCGGGGGGGTCTGGCGTTGCGTCGTGCGGTTCGGTCCTGGCGTCCCGAGGTGGTGCACCTGCACGCGACGCGGGCGGGGGCATTCGGCCGCCTGGCGGGGTTGTGGCGTGGCCGGGTTCCCATCGTGTACTCTCCCCACGCCTTTGCCTTTCAGGGACGGCCGCACTCCCTGGCCGGTGGGTTTCTGCTGTGGCTGGAGCGGGCGTTGCGCCGGCGCGCGGATCTGCTTGTCTGCGTATCCCGGGCCGAGGTGGACCTGGCGGTGCGTCGCGTCCATTGGGACCCGGGGGCCGTGCGGCTGGCCGAGAACGGCATCGAGGAGGACTTCCGGCGTCATCTCCTGCCGCCGCGGGAAGCCAGGGAACGATGGCGGCTTCCGGAGAGCGCGGTGGCGGTGGGCTTTGTCGGCCGGCTCGTGCCGCAGAAGGACCCCGGGGTCCTGTTGGAGGCCTTTGCCCGTTGTGCGGCGTCGGGGGGGGCTGTGTTCCTCGTGCTCTGTGGCGCGGGGCCGTTGGAGGCGCGTCTCCGGCGTCGGGCTTCCGAGCTGGGCATTGCCGAGCGGGTCCGCTGGGCCGGGTACGTTCCCGAGGCGTCGCGGCTGTTGGCTGGGCTCGATCTGCTGGTTCTGCCGTCGCGCTACGAGGGGCTTTCCTACGCCTTGCTCGAGGGTCTTGCGGCGGGTGTTCCGATGGTTGCCGCCGACGTGCCCGGCAACTGTCCGCGTGAGGAGTTGCGGGAGGCGGTTGCGTACTTTCCCCCCGGGGATGTCGACGCGCTGGCCCGTGTTCTCGGCCTCGGTCTTGCGGACCTGACCGGGTGGAGGGAGCGTGCCGGACGCATTGCGGGGGACATTCCGGGGCGGTTCTCCTGTGCCCGGCAGGCGGATGTCCTCGCCGGCATCTACGATAGGCTCAGGACACCTTGCCCGGCGGAAGCGGAATTGGCGCCACGAGGGGGCCTCAAGTAGGTCCCGCGAACCGAGCGGGACCTTGCGCCACTGGACCCTGTCTGCCGGCAGGCAGGTCGTGGCGCCTGCCCGGGTTCCCGGCCTCACCATGTTGATCGCAGGGCGCACGCCGCCGTTTCGGCGCTGTGTCCCGCCGCGGTCAGGACGCGGGGCGTGCGATCCGGGGGGCGCTCCGTTCCGGGCCACCCGTCAGCGGACGGCAAAGCTGAAGAGCCGCGTGCGCCGGAGGTGGAAGCGCAGCCGCAGGGGCACGCCTTCGGGCAGGAGGTCGCCGGCTGTCCAGCGGACGGCATGGCTGACCGAATCGGTTCGGATGGGGAGGCAGTCATCCCGTCCCCATCCCGCGAGGGGCACCCCGTCGGCTCCGATCACCTCGAGGCGCAGTTCGCCGCCGGAGGCATCGGCGTTGACCAGGAGTCGGGTGCCTTCGGGGCGCAGGCCGACCGTTTCCAGGGCGCCCTCTTCGTCACCGGCGTCGAGGCTGACGAAGCCATCGCGTCTCCAGGCGGCCCGGGCGATGGAGATTCTCTTTTCGGGCAGGGTGCCGCCGTGGGTGGTGGTGATGGCGGTGTAGTAGATCCAGATCTCGTCGCCGACGGGGACGGGGCTGTTGCAGACGCCCAGGATGCAGCCGGCGTCGTAGGCATGGGGGCCGTTGGGGATCACGGGGGCACGATGCCCGAGGCGCGACCAGGTGTGTCCGTCGCGGCTATGCACGAGCTGCACGTCGATGGGGCCGTCGTCGGGGCTTTGCCCGGGGCTCGTCTCAGGCAGCCTGCGGTTGTGGCGGAAGTGGGTGACGAGCCCCAGGAACTGCCCGGCATAGGGGAAGACCGAGAGGTTGTAGAACTGTGAGTACAGTCCTCCTTCGAGGCGCGTCTGGAGGTCGTCGATGGCATCGGGAGCCAGCGCCAGGGCCGGTGGCGACCACTCGTTTCCATCGCGGCTCGAGGCGAGGTAGACGAGGCGTCGGGGGTGGCCGCGGTGGGTACGGTGGAGCTTGTGGAAGGCGAGGTATGCGCCGCCGTTCGGGTCCTGGGCCAGGGTGCATGTATCTCCCCCCGGGAGGATGGGGTTGGCTGGGGAGAGCGTCCACGCGATACCGTCGGGGGAATGGGCCAGGCCGTAGCCCTTGCCGGTGATATGGCCCAGCATCTTGTAACGCCGGGAGGGGTCTGTCTCCCGCCCGTCGAGGATCACGCTGGGGCTGTGGAAGGGGATGGAGAGCACGTTGTTGGCGGTACTGCCGGCGATGGCGACCTGCCCCAGGCTGGGGCGTTCCCAGGCGATGCCGTCCGCCGAGGTGGCGTACAGCACCCGCCCGCCCTTGTTGTACCACATTCGGAAGTATCCGGTGGCGGGGTCCCGCAGCACGGTGCCGTAGACGTAGACGCGGCGGTCGGTCTCGGCGCCCTCCCAGGGCATGTCGGCCTGGAGCACGGGTGCGGGCAGCTTGCTGCAGGGATGGACGCGTCGGCTCAGGCCCTCGCGTCGGGCCACGAGGGCATCATCGACGAAGAGCTGGGGGTGGGTGCCCAGGGCGACGGGGCCCGCCTCCGGTCCATAGGCCTCGATTTCGAAGACCCGGGCATGCCCCGTGGGCGTGCGGGTGACGAGCAACTGCAGGCGTGTCGTGGTCCGTGGCGGGAAGTGCAGGTCGTTGTACGCTTCGGGGCCCGAGCGGTCGTTGTCGGCAACACGGGCAGCCACCCGCCACGCACCCTCCTGCCAGGTCCGGATGGCAAAGTCCTGGAGCGCGAGTTCGGAGCGGCCCACGTAGCCGCTCCAGAGCCGGACCCGGGCCAGGGACTGTGGCGTCGGCCAGGTCAGTGTGAGGGTATGCTCGGCGCCCTGGTCGGAGACCCAGCGTCCTCCCTGGTCGAGGCGGCCGTCGATGGCCTTGGCCGCGGGGGCGTCCCCCGTACGGAATTCGGAACTGGCCTCGGCCCGGGCGTTGTGGGCCAGGTTCGGGCCGAGGGGGGAGGCGGCAGTGGGCACGCCGGGCGGTTCGAGGAAGGCCTCGCCCGAGCGGATGGCGGCATCCAGTTCCTCGACGCGGAAGCGCACGGCCACGACCGAATGCCGTTTTGGACCCGGTGCCGGCTTGACGTAGGTCGTCGCCAGGAGGGTGCCGTCCGGCAGGTGTTCGAGGGCCGCATAGCCGCAGTCGGACCCCGCGTGGCTGTGCAGCAACTTGACGCGGTAGAGGCCTTCCCGCCCGGCGAGGATGTCCTCGTAGGTGCCCACCCAGGCCACGAAGTGGTCCCGGGTCGGGCTCAGGGCGGCCGTGTCGCGGAAACAGACCACCAGGCGTCCATCGGCGATACGGCGGACGGCGTAGCGGTCACCGCTGAGGCTTGCCGGGAGTTGGCGGGGTTCGGTCCAGGTCCGGCCCTCGTCATCGGAGGCCATGGTCCAGGCGTTGTAGGCGCGGTTGTTCTCGCGCATCAGGCAAAGGAGTTGGCGGCCGTCGGCCGCGCGCACGAGCATGGGTTCGCAGGGCTTGCAGCCGGGGATGTCGAGCACGATCCGCCAGGGTCTCCAGGTCAGGCCGCCGTCCTCCGAGACGCTTTGCGCGACCACGTTCGAGCGTTCCTCCCGGGTCTCGCCCGGCCGTCGGATATTGCTCATGCCGAGCAATCTCCGGCCGCCGTCGATGGGCTCGACGGTGCAGAAGGGCATGACGCAGCGCAGCCCGTTGGAGGCCATGGGAGTCCAGGTCCTGCCCCGGTCCTCGGAATGGGCCTGATGCATGGTCCCGTCCGGTCCCTGGCCCGCGTAAACGACGAGTCGCTCCCTGCCCGCGGGGTCCTCCAGGCGGTAGATCGCGGGGCAGTTGCGCACGGCAGTCCAGTTTGCCGGGACGTGCAGGAGACCGCTCCAGGTGCGGCCGCCGTCGTCGCTGCGCTTGAGGGGTCCGCAGGGGCCGCCGTGGCCGATGGTCCAGACGCAGTACAGCGTCTTCCCGTCCGGCAGGAGCACCGTGGTGGCGTGGCCCTGGTACAGCTCCTCCGTCCCCTGTGCCACCACGACGCGGCGATCCGCCTGGCCGGAGATGTCGATGGTCGGAATGTCGATGGCGCGAAGGCCGGGTGTCGGTGCCGTCATGGCATTCTCCGCTGGGGCGGGGCGCGCGCACAGGACGCAGCACGCGAGGGCGAGCCCGAGCCGCGGGTTCTGCCGGCGTGGTCCCGGACCGGCCGGATCGGTCGGGTCTGCGCGTAGGGGGGGCTTCACTGGCCGTCGCCCCGTGCTTCGAGCAGCCGGCGCAGGTCGTCCGGCCGGCGGCCCTGGAGGTAGACCGGGGCTGTCCCCACTTCGATGGCCGGGCCGGGCAGGGTCCGGCCCACGAGGTCCGTTGCCGACACCCCGGGGGGCAGGACGAGGGACGTGGCCTGTTCCCCGCCGCTCCAGGCAATGGCCAGCTCCCCTTCCCGGCCCCGGAACAGGTAGGCCCTGAGCCCGTCCCTGACGACGGTGGGCGGCAGGGGCAGGGGCGACGGACCCAACCGCAGCGCGCAGGCCCGGACCGCGGCGGCCATCTTCCGCGGCCCGCCATCGTACTCGAAGAAGACGCCCCCGGCACTCTCCCGGTTCACCTCGCCACAGGTCCCGGCATGGAAGAAGATCTTCGTGACCCCGTGCGTCAGGAAGACCGCCGTGGTTTTCACCAGGGCCTCGGCGGCCCTGCGCTCCGTCCTCCAGTCCGAACGGCTCATGGAGGAGTCGCCGACGGTGTGGGGGGTGGTGTACGGATCATCGTCCGCATAGCAGCCGAATTCTGTTAGCCATATTGGCTTTGCCTCGCCGCGTTCGGTCATCAGCGCGTGGCAGGCCGCCAGTTCGTCCTCGTAGTTTTCGGGGGGGATGGCGGCGGGGTAGAGGTGGATATCCATGATGTCGCACCACTGCAGTCCTCCCGCGGCGATGAAGTCGTGGACCCAATGGGTTCCGGCCCAGGTTCCCATGCCGCCGACGACGAGGGCGTCGGGCTGCTCGGCCTTGACGGTTTCGTAGGCGGCCTTGAGGATGGCGAGGTAGTCGGCCATGGCGTAGCCGAAGCGCTGGGGTACGGCGTAGGTTGTGTAGAGGGGTTCGTTCATGATCTGGTAGTGGGTCACGCGGTCTCCGCAGCGCCGTACGCACTGGGCGATGTAGTTGCGGAAGAGGTTTTCATCCCGCGCCGGGCAGGCGACCGTATTGCGGCGGAGCAGGTAGTCGTTGTTTTCGGAGAGTTCGCGGATCTTCCCGGGGTCGGCGCCACTGGACCAGGGCGCCGAAGGAAAGGGGAACAGGATCAGAGGTTGGAGGCCGGCCCGGAGCACCCGATCGACCTGTGGATCGGTGAGGCTGAAATCCCACCGACCGGCTTCCGGCTCGACCGTGTGCCATTTCAGGGACCAATCCCGCATCCACAGCAGCCCCAGGTCTCGGCAGCGTTGCAGGAGGTGATCCCAGGGATAGGCGTGGTTCATGCCGAACACCGAGTCGGCATCGGGGTAGCGGGGACCGGGAGCGAGGCGGAGGGACTGGCCGTAGGGCGCCCGGTGGCCCTCGGGTTCCCAGCGCACCCGGCAGAAGCCTACGTCGCCCGGCCAGAGATCCGCGACCGGAAGCGCCAGCGAAGCCCCAGCGCCGACCTCCGCCTCCACGCGCCGCGAGAATACCTCCCCGTCGGAGAAATCCGTGCCTGTCAGACGCCCTTCGACGCGACGGGATTCCGGCGTGTGGTTGCGCAGCAGGACCATGACCTTCCCCCCCTCCCGCGCGTCCTCTGCGGCGGTGGCGGCCCAGGCGAGTTCGCTCTCGATCTCGCAGCGGGGGGCATAGTCCGAGGGCGCGGTTCCCTCCTCGAGCTGCAGGGCGTCGATCCAGATGCTGGCACGGCCGAGAGGCGAATCCGACAGCGCCGGTCCCGCCCC
>JAFGRS010000095.1 GCA_016935045.1 Lentisphaeria bacterium
GGGGCCATTCTGGTCCCCCGGCCGCCGGAGGCACTCTCCCGAAGTTGGCGCATTCGCAGCCGAGGGCGGGGAACGGCTCCGCGGGAGCTTCGGCCGCGCGCGCCGGATGGCCGTTCCGGCGACGTTGACAACGCGGCGGCATCGCCTACAGTGGGCGGGATAGACGGGCGTCCGGTGTCGGCTGTCCGCCGAGGGTTGTTTTGGCCTTCGGGCCGAGACGGCATGGGTGCCGGCCGCGTGGCCGGAGAACATCGCTGGCAGAGGAGTCATTGCGTGCACCAGGAAGCCTTGGAGAGGCTCAGTTCCTTCGCTCCGGAGGTCCGCCGGCAGGCCCTTCGGGAACTGGTGGAGGCCGGGGGACCCGAGCCGCGCTCGACGGACTGGGTCAACATGCACCTGCACAGCTTCTTCTCCTTCAACGGCGAGGGCTGGTCGCCGTCCCGCATTGCCTGGGAGGCGAAGTGCCGCGGCCTGTACGCGGTCGCCATCTGTGACTTCGATGTGCTCCAGGGGCTGGAGGAGATGTTCGAGGCGGCGGACCTTCTGCGCCTGCGCGCGGCGGTGGGTTTCGAGAGCCGGACGTTTTTCCGGGAGTATGCCGCGCAGGAGATCAACAGCCCCGGGGAGCCGGGGGTGTTCTACTTCATGGGCATGGGATTTGCCGCCCCTCCCTGCGCCGGCAGCCACGCGGCCGCGGTGCTGGCGGACATGCTCGAGCGCTCCCATGCCCGCAACCGGACCCTGATCGCGCGCATCAACGCGGGACTCCGGAACGTGCAGGTCGACTACGAACGGGATGTCCTGCCTCTCACCCCGGACCGCAATGCCACCGAACGCCACATCGTGCGCGCCTACCACGAGAAGGCCCTGGCGGAGTTCCGCGGCGACAGCGACACCGCCGCCGCCTTCTGGACCGCCAGGCTGGGCGGCATGGACCTCCGCGAGACGTGCGCCCAGATCACGGACACGAATGCCTTCCTGGACAAGCTCCGCGGCAAGCTGATGAAGAAGGGCGGACTGGGGTATCAGCAGCCCGATGAGACCACGTTTCCCGCCCTCGATACCGTCCTTGCCATGGTGCGCGAGTGCCGCGCCGTCCCCATGAGCACCTGGCTCGACGGCGCCAGCGAGGGCGAAAGCGATCCGGAGCGCCAACTCGATCTGCTGCTCGAGAAGGGCGTGGAGGCGGTCAACATCATCCCCGACCGCAACTGGAACCTCAAAGACCCGACCGAACGCACACGCAAGATCGCCGAACTCGACCGCTATGTCGCCGCCGCCACGGCCCGGGACCTCCCCATCAACGTCGGGACGGAATGCAACAAGCCCGGCCAACGCTTCGTCGACGACTTCGGCGCCGAAGCCATGGCGCGACACCATGCCGCTTTCCTTCACGGCGCCCAGATCATGGTGGGGCACACCCGGCTGCGGCGCTGGGCCGACCTCTCCTACATCGACCCCGACGCGGATGAGGGCGGCAGGGCCCGGCGCAATGCGCGTTTCGCCGCCGTGGGGGCCCTGCCCGGACCGGCCGCGGACATTCGTGCCCGACTCGATGCGATGGGGCCCGAGAAAGCCCGGGCGTACCTGATGGACTCGGCGCGGGCCCGGCGCTGGCTGTGATCCCCGCCCCCGGACAACGCCGCCGGGAAACGGCAACCGGAGCACAGGCAATCTGAGGAATCAGGCGGCAGGCGAGCCGCTGAGCAAGGCAATACGACAGCGGCCCGGGCCGGTAAGCCGTCGCGGCAGTCGGTCCCGGCGGGCACGCCCCCCCACAAGACGGAGGCCGAAAGGGATGTTCCAGACACGGACACGCGAAGCCATCGAGACCCAATACCAGGCCGCCAAGGCAGGCTATGCCGCCCTGGGCGTGGACACGGACGCGGCCCTGGACACGCTGGCCGCGACCCCCATCAGCCTGCACTGCTGGCAGGGGGATGACGTGCGCGGTTTCGAGGTCCACGAGGAAGCCGTCGGGGGAGGCGGCATCATGGCCACGGGCAACTATCCCGGACCGGCCCTCACGCCGGCCCAGTTGCGTGCCGACGCCGAGAAGGCATTCTCCCTGATCCCCGGCGCCCTGCGCTTCAACCTGCACGCGATCTACGCCGAGACCGGGGGCAAGGCGGTGGAGCGGGACCGGCTGGGCCCCGAGCACTTCCAGGCCTGGATGGCGTGGAGCACCTCCCGGGGGATCTGCCTGGACTTCAACCCGACGTTCTTCGCCCACCCCCTCGCCAACGACGGCTACACCCTCTCGCACCCCGACCCGGACGTGCGTGCCTTCTGGGTCCGCCATGCCATCGCCTGCCGCCGCATCGCCGAAGCCATGGGGCGAAACCAGAAGGGCCCCTGCTACCTCAATCACTGGATCCCCGACGGCGCCAAGGATCAACCCATCGACCGCTGGTCCCCCCGCCGCCACCTCCTCGAATCCCTCGACGCCATGATGGCCGCCGACGTGGACACCGCCTACTGCCGGGACGCCGTCGAAAGCAAGCTCTTCGGCATCGGCAGCGAAGACTACGTCGTCGGCAGCCATGAGTTCTACCTGGCCTACGTCATGACCCATGACCCCATGCTCTGCCTCGACATGGGACACTTCCACCCCACCGAAACGATCCATGACAAGATCTCCTCGGTGCTGACCTTCCAGAAGGAACTCCTTCTTCACGTCAGCCGGGGCATCCGCTGGGACAGCGATCACGTCGTCATCCTCAACGACGACATCCGCTGCCTGTTCCAGCAGATCGTCCGGGGCAAGGCCCTCGAACGCACCCACGTGGCCCTCGACTTCTTCGATGCCAGCATCAACCGCATCGGGGCCTGGGTCGTCGGTACGCGTGCCGCCCAGAAGGGGATCCTGCTCGCTCTGCTCGAACCCACCGACCTCCTGGCCGACCTGGAAAGCAGCGGTCGGGCCGCTGCCAAACTCGCCCTGCTCGAAGAACTGAAGACCTTCCCGGCCGGCGCGGTCTGGGACATGTTCTGCCTCCAGCAGGATGTCCCCGTCGGCACGGCCTGGATCGACGCCATGCAGGACTACGACCGGGACGTGATCCGCAGGCGGTAGCGTGCCGCCCGGGGCGACGGCGGCGACGTCTCACGCCCAGGCGGCGCGGGATGGGACTCCGTGGATCGGGGCCGGATGGACGGCCCGCGGGAAGAAGGATCGGATGCCAAAGCACTACGTCATTTCGGTGATGGCCCGGGATCGGGTGGGGATCATCGCCGACGTCACCATGGCGATCCAGGGGCTCCAGGGCAACTTGGCCGACATGAGCCAGACGGTCCTGCGGGGCTACTTCACCATGATCCTCATCGCCTCCTTCCCGGACGGGGTCCGCCCGGAAGACGTGCGCGCCGCGCTCCAGACCGCCGCCGGAACCGACCACTTCGAGATCGGGGTGGCGGCGCCGGAACAGGAACTCCCCGCCGAAACCCCGACCCCCAGAGACAACCTCTATGTCCTCACCGCCGTGGGACCCGACCGCATCGGGCTCGTCGCCGCGGTCAGCGGCTACCTGCGCGAAAAGAGCATCAACATCGCCGATCTGTCGACCCGCGTCGAGTCGGGGACCTATACCATGATGCTGCTGCTGGAGCTTCCCCCCGGGACCGACGTGGCCCGGCTCAAACGTGGCCTTCAGGTGGCCCTCGAGGATGTGGCCCTCAGCGTCGAGGTCCGCCACCATGCCATCTTCCGCATGACCAACGAGATCTGAGGAGGTACGCCCGATGTACGTGGGACGCATCGTCGCCGTGGCCATGACCCGGGATGGACGCGCGGGCGCGCTCTACCGCGTCAGCAGCCGTTCCTTTCCCAACCGCCAGGCAAAGGTCCTCGAACGGGCCATTGCCGTCCTGCCCGGGCCCGGCTTCGAAAACGACATTCATCGGAACCCCTACATCGCCTACAACTGCCTCCGGCTCGTCGGCCCCTACGCCGTCGCCTCGAACGGTTCCCATACCGATCCCCTGGCCGAAAAACTCGAGGCTGGACTGCCGCCCCGGGACGCGTTGGCCACGGTGCTCCTCGGCATGGACTTCGAACACGACAGCTACCGCACCCCACGCATCGCCGCCGTGGCGCTGAGGGGGTCCGCCAAAGCCTACCTGGGCATCGTCCGACACGACGCTCTCCTGGTGCAGGAGTTCGACCTTACGCCCGGTACGGCCTACTACGTCGCCACCTACGAACACAATACCCCCTGCAACCACTACCGCGACGACGACTTCCACGCCGACGACGCCGCCGCGGCCTGCGCCTATATCCTCGGTGAGGGTGTCTTCGCCGGCCTCGAACGCCCGGTCACGGCAGCCTGCGCCATCGAGAGCGGGAATGGGTTCGCAACCGCCATCGCGGACGCCCCTGCACCGCCCCGGTAGCGCTCGCTCTGCCTCGACCCGCCTGGAGCAGACCATGGACCGCGCAACCCTGAAGCTGTACCTGGCAACCGACCCGGTGCTGCTCGCGGGACGCGACCTCTGCGCCGTGGTCGAGCAGGCCGTCACGGCCGGAGTCACCCTGGTGCAGTTCCGGGACAAGACCGCCGACGGCCGAACCCTCCTGGAAACCGCCTCCCGTCTGCACTGCGTGACCCGCCGCCTCGGAGTGCCCCTCATCGTCAACGACCGGGTGGACGTCATGCTGGCCTGCGGCGCCGAGGGCGTCCACGTGGGCCCCGGGGACCTGCCCCCGGAAGCCGTGCGCCGGCTGGCGCCCCATGCCATCCTCGGCTGCTCCGTCAACACCCCCGAGGACCTGCGCCTGGCCATCGCCGCCGGCGCCGACTACGTGGGCATGGGACCCGCCTTCGCCACCGCCACCAAGGCGGATGCGCGCACCGTCCTGGGCCCGGCGGGCATCGCTGAGCTGGCCCGGGCCTGCCCGCTGCCCTGCGTCGCCATCGGCGGGATCACCACTCGCAACTGCCGCGCGGCCTGGAGCGCCGGCGTCGACGGGGTCTGCGTCATCAGCGCCATCCTGGGACAGGAGGACATCGCGGCGGCGGTGCGGGAGTTATTGGCGGCGATGCCCGCGGCACCTGGCCGGTCCCTACGTCCGCCGCATCTGGACCGCTGAGGCCCAGAAGACGCACCCCGCACTCCCGCTTGGCGTGCGCTCTCCAGAACTCACCGGCACGGGCAAGGTGAGCGCCCATTCCTACAGCGTTCCCGCCCGCGTCGGTCGTCCTGCGCCGTACCTGCGTGGGCTCGGCATACCGCCGAGGACCTGTCTGCGTGCCACGCACAGGCAGGCGGCGGGATCCAGCGCATCTCCTCGGGGCGTTCCACTTGCGCGCGCCCTGCGCTCCACATGGTGAGGCCTGGTGCTCACGGTTGCGTCCCAGGTTCGCAGTCCCGCGGCCAATACTCCTTCCACGGGGCGGGCGGCGCCGGTGCGGAGCCGGGGTACAAGCCTGCCACTGCCTGCCGCCGGATCGGCGGCGCCGGCAGCCCCCGTCAGGCCTTCACCGCGGCCGCAACGGGCTGGGAAGCCTTGTCGGCATGACCCCGGCTGTGCTTGTGCCAGACCGAGATGATGGCGCTGGCAACGAACACGGACGAGTACGTGCCCACCACCACACCCAGGATCATGACGAGGGCAAAATCGTTGATGGCGCCGCCGCCGAAGATGAAGAGGGTAACGACGACGATCAGGGTCGTCAAGCTGGTCA
>JAFGRS010000680.1 GCA_016935045.1 Lentisphaeria bacterium
CGGGAGGGCCTTCGGCCCCGGAAGAGAAAAGAAAAAGAAGATGGGAAAAGCAAAAAAAGGTGTCAAACGGAAAGCAGGACTTGACAGAGACGTCAGGGACTTGCCCAGCGTGATGGCCAGCGTGGATGTGAGCCATGCGACGAAGGCTGCCGGAATGCCCGCCTCCATGGTGACGGCCTTCTGCAGGCCGTGCACGGGCGTCGAAGCCGCCTGGGTCTACCACATGGCGCGGGGCTGCCGGAGGGAACGCCTCCGTGGCGGGGTGGGGCCTTCGCCTGCAACGCAGACGATCCGCGCCGTACGACGCGACGCAGAAGCCAACCGGATTGCTCAGTGGGGAATGGACGGTCTTCACGGCGCAAGAGGCCAACCATTTCGAAGGAGGTCGTGTGTTTCCCCGGCTGGTCAGCCATCGGCGTCCACCTCGTCACCGGCGGCTGGACGGACGGGGAGCACCGGTTCCCCGGATGGGGCGGCCACGGTCTCGACGATGTGCGTCAGGCCGCAGATCAACTCCTCAATCCGCGGATCGAGGAACAGCGGAAGCTCAGGCGGCACATCGCCATAGCGGCGCAGGTACCTGCCGGTCGCCTCCACCAGGACTTCCCAGAAGGCAGAGCTACTGCCCCAGATGCGGGACGCGACACACTCGGTGGTGACGGGAAGGTCAAGCTCTCTACGGCAGATTTCCATGGTCTGTCGACGTGAGGCGACCTCATCCACAAGGGCCCGCCGCTGACGCGGCGTCAGGTCATTGACCTCACGGAACAACACGCCGTGACGCGCCCGGCCAGTCGCATACTCCTCCACCTCCCCAAGGAGCTGATCGAACTGCCCGAAGGCCGTGCCAATCGCCCGGCGGTGGTTCTCGCTGACCGGAATCGGGTCCATGGCACTGCCTCTGTCTCTGTCTCACTGACCGGTCCTGCCGTTCGTCCGGTACATCTTCACGCGCACCTTCTCAACGGTCACCAGCCCGCCCTCCATCATGACGTCGATCACCGGCAGAAAGGCTTCGATGCGCTCGGGCTTGTCGACAATCTCCACGATGATCGGCAGGTCCTCGGACAGCCGCAGGATCTTGGCCGTGTGGATGCGGCTGGCCTTGCCGAAGCCCATCATACCGTGCAGCACGGTCGCACCGGCCAGGCCACGTCTCCGGGCCTCTTCGACAATGACCTCATACAGTGGCCGGTGTCCGTGGCGGTCACTCTCACCGATGAACACCCTCAGCAGTTCCGCTTCCGATGGCAGTTCCATGGCCGTGCCTCCTCGCTGCCGGATGCGTTCAGAGAAGCCGTCCCAGCGCCATGCCCGCGGCAAAAAGAACCAGGCCGATACCGTTTTGCAGCAGGACGTTGCACAATGCGCGCAGATACTCTCCGTCCGCCACGAGTTGGCCGCTTTCCGAGACGAACGTCGAGAACGTTGTGAATGCCCCAAGAAAGCCGACGAGAAGAATGGCCCGCAATTCGGGCGAGAGACTCATCCGTATACTGGCCAGCGACCAGACGACACCGAATGCCAGGCAACCCAGCGCGTTGACACCCAGGGTGCCCCAGGGGAAGCCACTCCCGGCCCAGCGCTGCAAGAGCCCGGACAGCCCATAGCGGGCCAGAGTTCCACACGCCCCGGCCAGACCGATACACAGCAGTTTCTGCCACACGGCAACCTCCGCCTGCCTCACCCGTGGAACGGGCTCCCGAAAACCGCCGCGCTTCCCAGTTCCCCCTCGATTTCCAGCAGGCGGTTGTACTTGGCGATGCGCTCGCTGCGGCAGGCCGAGCCGGTCTTGATCTGGCCGCCGCCCATGGCCACGTCCTTGCCGGGCTTGTACCCGGCGGCCTCGATGGCGGCCACGATCACCTCGCAGGCCTCGTCGTTGCTCTTCAGGTTCGGCGCGAACCCACCTTCGTCGCCGACACTGGTGGCGTAGCCCTTGCCGGCCAGGATTCTCTTGAGAGCGTGGAAGGTCTCTGCGCCGTAGCGGAGCGCCTCGGCAAAACACGGCGCACCGAGGGGCATCACCATGAACTCCTGAAAGTCGACGCTGTTGTCGGCATGCTTGCCGCCGTCGCGCAGTTCGACGGCCTCGTTCTCCCCAGTAGAAGCCCCTGACGGAACGGAGGCGGTGGCTTCCGCGCCGTCACTCAGGCGGCAGTGGACGCGGATGGTGGGGTTGCCGCGCGAATCGAGGATTTCCATCGCGCGCAGGACATCAAGGGTAGGCTTGTTCATCGTGGTTCCGCTCCTTTGGGTGGTTCGGCCCGGCAGGAGTAGGATACCACGACACCTGCCGACCACTTTCCGGTGGCTGCAGGAGTCATTAGCCATGGAAGGCGGTTTGGTGGCGGGGGACTCCATCCCCGCATCACGAGGAGCGGGGATCACTATACTCAGACAGTGCAAATCTGCCAGTTCTGCCGCATTGCTTCTCCGCGCCCTCAATGCCCCCCCCGCAGGGCAGAGAGCAACAGAGAGTCTGGGCACTCTCGGGGCGGTTCCGGCGACCCCGGCAGCGGGCTCCGGTACCGGACAGAGAGTACCCAGGGCACTCTGCCAACAGGCATTGGAGAGGTAGTCCGTGCCTGCCTGTCGTGTCCGCGACGCAGGCGGGTGTCCGCAGCGGCCGGCGTCGGTGCTCCCGCGAAGGACGCACGCCCCGGTGGTTGCCGGTCCCTGCTCTACGGCGGACATCCAGACCGTATCAGGCGATCGGCGACAAGTCCGCGGGCGGCTCGCCCTCCTGGCGGAAGGGCTCCGTGAAGGCCGTGTGGAAGTCGTACCCGTCCGCGAAATCCGCGGGACTGTCCTCCTCGCTGGCCATGAGCAGGCCGGCGCCGATCAGGTTGAACACCAGGGTGCCGAAATCCTCCGTGCGCCGGATGTTCCATTCCGCCAGGACCCGCCGCGCCAGGGGCCCGTATTCATCGAGGGCGTGTTCCCTCATGGCTTCCAGCAACTGCTGGCCGCTGAGGTGACCGACCGGCCCGGGGTGCCCGTCCGCCGCGGCCCGGCGACGCTTCGTCGCGTACCTGAGGACCTCCTGCACGAAACCGTAGGCGGCCCTGGGATAGCGTTGATCCCGGGCCAGGATCCCCGCCAACGCTGCCTCGTATGCCTCGTCCCTGGTCGCCAACGTTCCGGTTTCCCCGCTGTGCCGGCGGCGCTACGCCGCCCCCGTGCCACCCCCCCGCTCCGGGGCCGCGAGTCGGGCCCGGACGCGTTCGAGGATCTCGTTCTTGTGCTCCTCGGAGCCGTACCGCACCGTGTCGTGGGGCAGGACAATCCCGTCATCCGCGTGACGGGGGACAATGTGCAGGTGCACGTGGGGGACGACCTGCCCCGCGACCGTGCCATTGGAGAGGATGAGATTGAATCCCCCTGCGTCCACGGCCCGCATGAGGGCGGCGCCGATGCGGGGAGCCATCTCCATCATGCGGGCGGCCAGCGCCGGCGTCAGGGTGGTGGCGCTGGTATGGTGTTCGCGCGGGACCAGGAGGGTGTGGCCCCGGGTCAGCGGGGCGATGTCCAGGAATGCGAGGACGAGGTCGTCTTCGTAGACCTTGTCGCAGGGCAGTTCCCCTTTGACGAGTCGACAGAACACGCAGCCTTTCACCATGGTGCGTTCCTCCGAACCGGTCCGGGGCGGTTCATCTGCTCTTCAGGCACTGATCGTAGCGTGCCACGGCCTGGGCGATGGCCTGGGCCATCTTCGCCTGGTACTTCGGGCTGCCCAGGTTCCGCTCTTCTTCCGGGTGGGTCAGGTAGCCCATCTCGACCAGGGCCGCCGGACAGGGGGATTCCTTGAGTACGAGGAAGCGGGCGCTCTTGAGTCCGCGGTCCTCCGCCCCGGTCCCGGCCACGATGCTCTTCTGGAGTTCATAGGCCAGGCGGGCATTGTCCAGGTCCCAGGCATTGTTGGTGCAGCGCGAGTCGACCTTCCGGCTGCCATAGGTGCTGCGGGTATTCTCGGGGGTCGCCCGGAAGCACTCCGCGCCCCGCACGGACGGCGTCCCGACCGCGTTGCAGTGCAGGCTGATCAGGATGTCCGCACGCCAGCTCTTGGCCTTTGCGGCGCGGGATTCGAGCGTCACGCCCACATCGCGGTCCCGGGTCAGGGCCACTGCATAGCCGCGCCGGGTCAACTCCACCACCAGGCGCTGGGCCACACGCAGGGTCACACTCTCCTCCGTGACCGTCTTGCCCAGGGCGCCCGGGTCCCTGCCCCCGTGCCCGGGATCCACCAGCACCCGGCGCACCGCTTTGCGCTTGAGTACCTTCGAACGCAGAGTCGGCTCCAGGAGGAGGCGGAAATCGGGTTCCGCCAGGACCGCATGATCCCCCTGGCACAGGGGCGCGTCGGAGAGGTGGACGCGGACCCCGTTGAGGGTGCACTCCCGGCGGTCCACCGTGAACGTCAACGTCGAGTAGCGCGAGCGCAACGCCACGCTCCCCTTGCCGGCCTCGTATTTCATGCCGTAGTAGCGCGCGATGTCCTCCAGGTAGAGGTACTTCACGCCCCCGGTCGTCACGTAGCGGATGCGGAAGGCGGGGCCGGACGCGCCGGGCGTGGTGGCCGCGGGGAACAGGCACAGGATCAGGATGGCGGCGAACCGGGCCAGCGCCCATGCACCCCACTGCCCGCCGCGGGGCCGGTTCCCGGCGCCTGCGTCCGCTGCCGCTCGCGTCGCCCTCACGACATCTCCAGCCTCGTTCCGGCCGGCGGCATCAGGCCGACTTCTTCGAGGTCTTGCGCGCTCGCATGGTCACTTCCGGCTGTTTGCTGCCGTTGACGGTGGCCGCGTCCACCCGGCAGCACTCGACATCGCCTCGGGAAGGCAGCTCAAACATAATATCGAGCATGACGGCTTCAAGAATCGAGCGCAGGCCCCGGGCTCCGCTGCCCTTCGCGATGGCCCGTTCCGCCAGGGCGTCCAGGGCGTCCTCGGTGAAGACCAGGTCCACGCCCTCCATGGCAAAGAGTGCCCGGTACTGCTTGATCAGGGCATTCCGCGTCGTCGTCAGGATCCGCACCAGATCCTCCTTGGTGAGGCTGTGCAACGGCGCCACCACCGGCAGGCGCCCGATGAACTCGGGAATCAGCCCGAAATGCAGCAGGTCCTCCGGCTCCACGCCGTCGAGCACCGCGTCGTCATCCAGGGAAACCCCCTGCCGTGCCAGCTCCGCCTCACGCCCAAAGCCCAGAACCTGACGCCCCAGACGCCGGCGCACAATCTGGTCCAGCCCCACAAAGGCGCCGGCACAGAGGAATAGAATGTCCGACGTGTCCACCTGCAGATAGTCCTGCTGCGGATGCTTGCGGCCCCCCTTGGGAGGGACGTTCGACACCGTCCCTTCGAGGATCTTGAGCAGCGCCTGCTGCACCCCCTCGCCGGAGACATCCCGGGTGATGGACACGTTATCCGTCCGGCGGGCGATCTTGTCGATCTCGTCGACGTAGACGATACCCAGCTGCGCCCGGGCCACATCGAAGTCCGCCGCCTGCACCAGGCGCAGGATGATGTTCTCGACATCCTCGCCGACGTAGCCCGCCTCGGTCAGAGTCGTCGCGTCGGAGATGGCGAAGGGGACGTCCAGGAAGCGGGCCAGGGTGCGTGCCAGCAGCGTCTTGCCCGAGCCGGTGGGCCCGAGCAGCAGCACGTTGCTTTTCTCGATCTCCACCCCGTCCTTCCTGGCAGCGGCGCTGTTGCGGTAGCGGAGTCTCTTGTAGTGGTTGTGGACCGCGACGGAGAGCACCCGTTTGACCCGTTCCTGCCCCACCACGTACTGGTCCAGGTAGGCCTTCACCTCTTCCGGGCGCGGCACGGCGATCTTCGGGGCGGCAGTCCGGATCGGCCGGTTGAGCTGGTCTTCCAGCCCGGGTTTGGCACGGCCCCGGGACTTCCCGGAACCGGGCCCGGCCTCGATGCCGAGCATCTGGTTGCAGACGCCCACGCAGTCGGCGCAGATGAACACCCCCATGGGGCCGGCGATCAGGTCCGGGGCCTCGGAGCGGGGGCGGCCGCAGAACGAGCAGCGTTCGTCCCCGTCCCCGTGGTTGCTGTTTCGGCGGGCATTCATCTCGGTCTGGATCTCCAGGCATTCCGCCGCGGGCCCCGGGGGGTCGCGGGAGATCGCTTGTTTTCCCGGCCGGCAGGCTTGCTCTCTTCGCCTGGCACCGCCGGGGCACTCCGTCCGGGGCTTCGACGGGGGACCTACTTGGCCCCGATCTTCTTCGAGGTCAGGACCTCGTCCACGAGCCCGTATTCCTTGGCTTCCTCGGCGGACATGAACTTGTCGCGGTCGCTGTCCCTGGCGATATCGTCGACGGACTTGCCGGTGTGGCGGGCGAGGATGGCGTTCAGGATTTCCCGGACCCGGAGGATCTCCTGTGCCTGGATATGGATGTCGGCCGCGCTGCCCTCCATGCCCCCCGCCGGCTGGTGGATCATGATGCGGGCGTGGGGCAGGGCGAAACGCTTGCCGGCCGTACCCGCGGACAACAGCACCGCGCCCATGCTCGCGGCATGCCCGATGCAGTACGTCCGCACATCGCAACTGACCATCTGCATGGTGTCGTAGATGGCCAGTCCCGAGGACACCACGCCGCCCGGGCTGTTGATGTAGAAATCGATGTCCTTCTTCGGGTCCTGGCTCTGCAGGAAGAGGAACTGCGCCACCAGCGAGTTCGCCACCCCATCGTCCACCGGCGAGCCGAGGAAGACGATGCGGTCCTTGAGCAGGCGCGAGTAGATGTCGTAGGCCTGCTCGCCGCGGGAGGTCTGCTCGATCACGTAGGGCACGTGGTAGGTATTTGCCTTTGCGGACATGGGGTTCACTCCTTGCCGGTCTTCTGCTCGACGATCTCCGCCCACTCCAACAGACGTTCGACGACCTGTTCCTCGCGGATCGAGTTGACGAGTTCCTCGATGCGGCCGCTCTCCCGGAGTTGTCGGGCCATGACCCGGGGGGTAACCCGGTTGACGGCCGCCAGGTAGCTCACCGTATGATTCACCCGCGTCATGTCCGGCTCGATCTTCTCCCTCTCGGCGATGCGCAGGAGCACATAGCGGCGCCGCAGGCCGATGGCTGCCTCCTGTTCCGCGCGCCGGCGCAGTTCTTCCTGGCGTTCCCGCAACTGTTCCGGGGTGGCGCCGGCCCGGGCTTCCCGGTCGTAGAGCCGCAGCAGGGCCTGGTGGCTCTCCTGCCGCAGCCGCATGGGGGGCAACGGCAGCGTGTCCAATCCCGACAGCAGGGCACTCAGGACCTGTTCACGCAGAGAGCGTTGCTGGCGCTGCTCCCGCTCGCCGAGCAGGTTGCTGCGCACGCGCTCCCGCATGTCCTCGACGGATTCGGCGCCGAGGGTCTTGGCGAGGTCGTCCGTCAGTTCGGGCACGACGCTGCCATGGACCTCGAGGATGGTGAAGGTGTACTGCGCCTTCTTCCCTGCCAGAGCGGCGTCGCTGAAGCCCGCGGGGAACTCCACTTCGAGTTCCTTCCGCTGTCCGGCCTCCATACCCGCGAGACCGACGATGGTGCCGGGGATCAACTCCGGCTCCCGCAGGGGCAGCCAGATCTCATTGCCGCTGAGGTAGGAACGGGATGTCTCCGGCAGCTCGCAGGCTTCTTCGAGGACCCCGCTGTAGGTCACCTTGAGCAGGTCGCCCGCCTCGGAAGCGCGCTCTACCTTGTCGTAGGAAGTCCGGCTCCGCAGCCACCCGCTGATGACGTGATCCACGTGGGTGTCATCCACCGGCTGCAGCTCCCGCAAGACCCGAATCCCCTTGTATTCCGGCAGCTCGAAGCTGGGCGCCACGTCGAAGGAAAGACTGAACGCAAAGGGCTCCCCCGGACGTACGCTCAGGTTCTCCTCATCCTCGATGCGGGGAACGCTCTCCTGCGCCAGCTTCCCGTCCGCCACCACCTGCCGGATGCCCAGACGCAGCAGCTCCCGGCGGCACTCCGCGTCGATCTGCTTGCTGTATTGCCGCACCAGAAGCGTCCGGGGGGCCTTGCCGGGACGAAAACCGGGCAGGCGCGCCTGCCGATCGAACGTCCGCAACGTCTCCTCGTACACCTGCTCTGTCCGCTCACCCGGGAATTCGATGTCGAACCGCACTCGACAGGGCTCAACGTCCGTTCGCACAATCGTCGCAGTTCCGGTGTCCACGGTTCACCCTTACCATGCGTGCCAACCTGGTCGCCCCGAAGTCCACCCCGAGAACCGGGAGGCCTTCGCAGCGTCCGTCCTGACCCCGCTCCCGCAACGGGCGGCGTCACGAACGGGAAAAAGGTACTATATTGCGCTTCACGGCGAAGTCCACGCTTCGGGCCCCCGGAGAGCAATCCCTCAGTCACGTGGGGAAGGGGTGTGAAGATACGGCGGAGACCGCCGACTCCATCACGTGACCTGAGCCTGACGCCATGGCGCTGGAG
>JAFGRS010000681.1 GCA_016935045.1 Lentisphaeria bacterium
CCGATTCCGGCCGGACCGCCAGGTCCGCGCCGTCTGGAGGGCGGTCCTGTCGCAGACCCTGAGCCTGTCGCACGGGCGTGACCGCCGAGACCGGAAAACGGAACGCCAGCGATTGCGGCCGGGACACAGCCCGGCCCTCCAGCGCCCGGGCCCCGCGGCCCCGGGCGGAACCCGGATGCCGATTCCGGCCGGGACACAGCCCGGCCCCGACGTTCATCCCTTTCGGACGCCGGGAGCATCGGCGAACTGCAGGTCGCAGAGGCGTCGATAGTGCCCGTTGGCCTTGTAAAGGGCTGCGTGGGTGCCTCGTTCGGCAATCCGTCCGGCCTCCAGGACGCAGATCATATCGGCATGGCGGATGGTACTCAGGCGGTGGGCGATGGCAAAGACGGTCCGGTCGGCCATGACGCGGTTGATGGCTTCCTGCACCAGCAGTTCGGTGGCGGTGTCCAGGGCGCTGGTGGCCTCGTCAAGGATGAGGATGGGTGGGTTTTTGAGGATGGCCCTGGCGATGGCGATGCGCTGTCTCTGGCCGCCGCTCAGCAGCATGCCCTTGTCGCCGACCATGCGTTCATAGCCCTGGGGTTCGGCGACGATGAAGTCGTGGGCGTTGGCTTTGCGTGCGGCGGCCTCGATGTCGGCAGCGGTGGCTTCCGGGCTGCCGTAGGCGATGTTGTGGGCGACGGTATCGTTGAAGAGGATCGTCTCCTGGGTCACCACGCCGATGAGGCGGCGCAGGTCGGTGACGTCGAGGTCGCGGAGGTCATGCCCGTCAACCAGGATCTTCCCGGCGGTGGGGTCGTAGAAGCGTGCCAGGAGGTTGACGATGGTGGTCTTGCCCGATCCCGTTTCGCCCACGAAGGCGACGACGCTGCCCTTGGAGACATCGAGGCAGATGTCGTGGAGAACGGGATTGCCCCCCGCATCGTAGCGGAAGTCGACGTGGTCGAAGACGATGCGTTCGCGGAAGGCGTGGAGGTGGATGGGATGGGCCGCGAGGGGAAGGCTGGTGTCGGTATGGAGGACGTCCTGGACCCGTTCGATGGCGGCCGCGGTTCGCTGGATGGCGGCGTTGATCTTGGCGAACTGCTTGAGGGGTTTGTAGGTGAAGTAGCCCGCCAGGGCCATGGGGAAGATCTGGGACATGGGGATGCCCCGCAGGTAGCAGGCCAGGAAGAAGAGGCAGAGGGTGAGGGCGGCGGTGAACTCCATGAGGGGTCCCATGAGCACCTCGACGGCGATCGCCCGCACCACGTTGTGGAAGTAGGTCTCGCTGTCGTCGCGGAAGCGTCCCTGCTCGTAGGCTTCCGTGTTGAAGGCCTTCACGATGCGGATGCAGCTCAGGTTCTCCTCGAAGTGCGCCACCAGCACCGACACCCGCCGCAACGCACGGCGGGAGTACTGCTTCACCCAGCGGCCGAGCACAATGACCGGGCCCATGGTGAGCGGGACCACCACGCCGAACAGAAGCACGGTGGTGCCCAGTTCGCTGTCCTTGGCGTAGTCCACGGCGAAGAGGATGGCTCCCAGAAGCACAAAGGGCGCCTCGGTGAGATCGGCGATGGTGCTGGCCACGGCGCCCTCGATGCGGGCCGTGTCGTACGTGCAGCGGCTGATCAGCTGCCCGATGTGCTTGCGGCCGAAGTAGGACAGGCTCTGGCGGTGCAGGGCCTCGAGCAGGGCATTGCGCAGGTCCACGACCATGCGTGCCCCGACCCAGCGCAGGCAGTAGTTGTTCAGGAAGGCCCCGAAGGAACGCAGGAGAACGAAGCCGAGCAGTCCGGCAACGGCGAGCAGCATGAAGCGGAGGTCGATGGCCGTGGCGCCGTCGCCCGGTTCGAGTCCGAGGCGTCGGGCCCAGTCCAGGATCTTGTCGAGGCGTCGGCTGCCGGCATCGGGCTGGTCCCCGTCGCGGGACGCGGCGGCCGGCGCCGGAGCGGCCGGCGGAGGGCGTGTCTCGGGTTCGGGTCCCCGGTTTCGGGTCACGCGTTCGAGGCCGGGGAACTGGAGGCCGTCGAAGGGGAGGAACAGGGTGATCGACGAACGCAGGATACCGAAGACCGAGCCGCCCACCAGCAGACCGCTGAGAACGCCGACAAGCATTCGGCCCCAGTAGGGTCTGCCGAAGGTGCGAAACAGACGCCAGAGGGATGTGATGCTGCTCTTGGCCATGGGGCCTGTCCGTGTCACGGTCCCAACAGGCGGGCGATGGTGTCCACCACGAACCGCTGCTGCTCGGGCGTGAGCTCCGGGTAGATGGGCAGGGCGAGCGTCTCGCGGGCGGCCCGTTCGCTCTCCGGGAAGTCACCGGGGCCATACCCCAGGTCCCGGAAGCACTCCTGCAGATGGAGAGGTACGGGGTAGTACACGTTGCAGCCGATGCCGGCGGCCCTGAGACCGTCCCATACCTGCTGCCGCCGGTCCGCCGGCAGCCGGACAACGAACTGGTTGAAGACGTGTCGCGTGGCCCAGGAGGCCCGTTGCGGCAGGCCGACGAGATCCGCCGCCGCACTCTCGGCGAACATCTCCCCGTAGCGCCGGGCGTTGCGCTGCCGGGCCGCCGTCCATTCGTCCAGGTACGTGAGCTTGACCAGCAGCACGGCCGCCTGCAGAGCGTCCAGGCGGAAGTTGCCGCCGACCACCCTGTGGTAATAGGTTGGGGCCATGCCGTGGTTGCGCAGAGTGGCCAGAGCGTCCTGCCGTTCCGGGTGCCGCGTCACCACCATGCCGCCGTCGCCGAAACCGCCCAGGTTCTTGCTGGGGAAGAAGCTGAGGCAGCCGTAGTCGCCGATCCCGCCGACCCTGCGCCCCCGGTATTCGGCCCCGATGGCCTGGGCCGCATCCTCGATCACGGTCAGCCCGTGCCGCCGCGCCACTTCGAGCATGGGATCCAGGTCCGCGGACTGCCCGTACAGGTGCACCGGCAGGATGGCCCGGCAGCGCGGGGTCACGGCAGCTTCGAGCCCGGCGGGATCCAGGTTGAAGGTGACAGGATCGATGTCTACGAATGCGGGCCGCGCCCCCAGCCGGTGGATGACTCCCGCCGTCGCAAAGAACGTATAGGGCGTGGTCAGGACTTCGTCGCCCGGACCGATCCCTTCCGCCATCAGGCAGAGCAGCAGCGCGTCCGAACCCGAGGATACGCCACAGGCCGCCCCGACACCGCAATAGGCCGCAATGGCCCGCTCCAGCTCCTCCACCCGCGGCCCGAGAATGAATGCCTGGGACTCGCAGATGTCCCGGAGGACGGCCGTGATCTCGTCGCGGAGACCGCCATACTGGGCTTTGAGGTCTAGAAGAGGAACCTGCATCCCGTCACGCTTTCGGCCGCATCGCCCCGGGAGAGGGCCGCGGCAGGAGGAGTCGGCGGCCGTCAGAGGCCGGCTCTGGCCTTGACGTTGGGGTACGCCTTCAGGTAGAGCATGACCAGGACAGCCACATCGCCATTGTCCTGTCCCACGGCGAGGGACCCCATCCAGCAATGCAGGTCCCGGATCACCTCGATCATGGCAAGGGACAGGTCGCTCTCCTCGATGTCATACTCCAGGCGGATCCGCCCCGCGGTCTTCTCGTTGATGGGGATATACAACTGCCCTTCCAGGACCTGAGTTTCGAGATACTCCCGCACCAGGTACCCGTGTTCGCCGCTAAGGTCGACGAGGGAGGTGGCCATGGAGAAGGTGCTGCGGGGGTAGTAGTCGTCCCGGTAGGCGTAGGCCAGGCTGTAACGGATGCCGTTCCGGTGCCGGACGCGGAAGCCGGCTTCGGCGCGGCGGACGTCCGTCTCGTCCAGGTCCGCGACGGCCATGACCCAGGCCTGCAACGCTTCGGTGGGATAGAGATCGATGCGGTTGCCGAAATCCCCGAAGCCGTGGTAGTCCTGGTCGTTGTCATTCTTGTCGCTGAAGTGGAAATCCGCGTAACTCTGCACCCGGGCCAACGTGTAGATGCGCTGGTTGCGGCGTGTCTGCAGGCGCTGGTCGACGCCGACGCGGACGAAATGCTGTTCGGTGAGACGGTCCACGGCATCGAAGAAGTAGAGGTTGTCCCGGTCTTCGCTGGGATCGGGAGCATAGGTGTAGTTGACGTAGGGCTCGACGATGTGCCGGAGGCCATCCACTTCGAGCATGGCGTTGCGGGCCCCGGGCCAGACACGGTACAGCTTCGTGGAGGCCTGCAGCCCCAGCTCCCCCGCCAACCGGGTTGCGCTGCCACCATCGTCGTCGTAGTCCGTGACCGCCAGAAGACTCTCGGGCCGAAATGGATCCTGCACCTCGTACAGACCCTCCAGGTCCGCCGGTCTTACATCGCCGTCGCTGCTGTCCCCGTACCAGGTCAGCCGAATCCCGGCTCGGGGCACGACGCGGACGCGCTGGGCGATGTCGAAGGGCAGCGTCAGGACATGGAGGGTGTCGAACCGGGCACTGTGCATGTCATCGGGGTCGGTCAGGAAGGGCGGCCGATCGAGGTCGAAGTCCCGCCACTTGAGGCGGCGATAGCCCAGGCTCGTACGGCTGTGATAGAGCAGGGGGAAGGCATCGGTCAGCGTCTGCCTGGGCAGGTCGATGCGGAGTTCCGGAAGCTCCTCGACGACGGTGTAGAAGCGGTTGACCCGGGGGCGCAGGCCGAAGGAGACGCTGAAGCGTTGGCTGTCATGGACCAGGTTGGCAAAGCTCCTGGGCTGGGGAAGTCGCTCGTATTCCCGCTCGTACCAGTCCTCGAGCATGTCGATGTCGCTGAGCAGATCGAGACCGAGACGCAGGTCGAGGGCCTGGTCCAGCTCGTGCTGGTGGTAGACGGCGGCCCGATAGCGCCAGTCCTCGGCCTCGAAACGGCGGTTGTAGTCGTCGTCGCCCTTGGGGGCATAGGAGGGGCTCTGCTCGGGGGCATCGAGATCGTACATCCCGTATACCTCCAGGTCGGTGCGGGAATGCCGGCGCCGGACATGCGTCTCGTTGCCCAGGGCAAGACCGTTCCTGCTGCGCAGGTCAACCTTGAGCGTCGTGTCCACCTCCTCCGAGACCTGCCAGGTGCGACTCAACAGCAGAAAGGCGCCCCAGTCGCCGGAATACCCCGGCTCGATCTGGACACTGCCCTGCTCCCGGTTCGTGTCACCGAACATCACGGGCACGTAGAACACGGGGACCCCGCGAATCCTGACCACCGCCCCGTAGGCACGGAAGGTCCCGTCCGGATAGTGCAGCACCCGCCGGGCGTGGATGCTGTAGTGCGGGTTCTCCAGGTCGCAGGTGGACAGGCGGACCCCCTGCACCTCGGCCACGCCCCGTTCGTCATGCGTGCCGCTCTCGCCGTGTCCGTACCACACCCCCGTGGTCACGTCAAAGGTGCCAAAAACAAAGCTCTTCCTCTCGATGTTCCCGGAAACGGCTTCCCCCTGCCAGACAAAGTCGCCCCGCTTCAGGGTGGCGCTGCCGCTGGCGGCCACGTCCCAGGTGCGGAAGTTGACGTCCACGGCGTCGGCCGTGAGCAGGATGTCCTGGTACCTGACCACGACATCGCCCTCGCCGTGGGCCAGCCCGGTCTCGGGGGAGTACTGGTACTTCTGGGCGGTGATCTCCACCGGGATGCGTTTCTCGGGAGGTTCCTGGGCCGACGTCCCGGCCCCGGCCAGGACCACCAGGCCGGCAAGGACTGCGCTCCCCGCCCATGCGACACGCCTGCGAGAACTCATGGTTGGCATCCTCTGTTCAGTCTCTATCCTGCCGGTGTAACATACAGGGACTCGTGCGCCAGTCCAGCGTCCCCCGCACAGCAGGGCGCAAGCGCTCAGCGCATCGGGGACTATGGCCGCAGAATTCGGTTGGATCAGAGGGTGGCGCATGCTTCCAGCTTGCGCTCCGGAGGCTGCACCGGCAGGATGCCCGTGCCACGTTCCGGCAATCCAACCGAATTCTGCGGCCAGCGATCGGGGACGGCCCCGGGATCGCGCGGATCGGTTCCCGCCGCAACGGTTCCGTTGCCGGGTCGCCCCCGGCTGGCAGGCGCGGGTGGCGCCGTTACAGTGTGCCAACGGAATCGCCCCGGGAACACAGGCTGCACGACATGGGAACCATCCGCATCCTTGCCGCCGACGTCGCCAACCGCATCGCGGCCGGCGAAGTCGTCGAACGACCCGCCTCGGTCGTCAAGGAACTCGTCGAAAATGCCATCGACGCGGGCGCCGGCCGCATCCGGGTACAGACCGCGGAGGGAGGCCAACGCCTCATCCACGTGACCGACGACGGTTGCGGCATGGACCGCGAAGACGCTCTGCTCTGCCTCGAAGCCCATGCCACCAGCAAGATCCGCGACAGTGCGGACGTCGGGCAGATTCACACCCTCGGGTTCCGCGGAGAAGCCCTTCCCAGCATCGCAGCGGTGAGCCGGTTCCAGCTCCAGACACGCCGTGCCGAGGACGCCGTGGGGACCGAAGTCCTGGTGGAAGCCGGCACCCTGCGGGATGTCCGCGACTGCGGCTGTGCCGCCGGGACCAGCATCCGCGTCAGCCACCTCTTTGCCTCCATGCCGGCGCGGCGCAAGTTCCTGCGCGGAGCGCACACGGAAGACGGCCACATCCAGGAGGTGGTTCTGCTCCAGGCCCTCGCCCACCCCGAGGTGACGGTGGAGTATGTGGCCGGCGACCGTGAGGTCCTTCGCGTGCCGGCCGGCGGCGACCTCGCCATGCGCATCGGGCTCCTCATGGGGCGCGATGTGCTGCGGGAACTCCTGCCCGTGGAATACACGGAAAACGGCATCCGCGTGCACGGCTTCGTCGCCAGACCCGGGTTCACCCGTTCGTCACGCCGGGAACAACGCGTCTTCGTCAACGGCCGCCCCGCATCCGCGGAGGAAGTGCACTATGGCATCCGCGAAGCCTATCACACCCTGGTGATCAAGGGCCGGTATCCCCCCGTCGTGCTCTTCCTCGAACTCGGTGCCGAACGCGTCGACGTCAATGTCCACCCGGCCAAGAGGGAAGTGCGTTTCCGGGAAGGCCATCTCGTCCGCCAGATCGTCGCCGCGGCGGTCAGTCGGGGTCTCCGGGGCATGGCCTTCTCCCCGACTCCCGAGGGGCGGGAGGCCCCCTCAACCGGCGTGCCGGACGTGGCGCCGGCCGCCCATCCTTTCCGCCTCTCCCCCGGGGCGCACCAGCCCCAACTGCCGCTCGAGCGCCTGCCGCCGCGGCCACAGATCGGGCAGACGTCCCCCGAGCCGGCCCGCCCGGCCGTTCTCACCGCCCCCGAGACCCCTTCCGCCCCACCCCCGGACGCCGGCGCCCCCGCCGATGCCCCGCCTGCCGACGCCTCCCCCGCCAGGCCCCGCCCACAGGAACAGGAAGACACCGCCGTGCGCGGGGAAATCGCCTCCCTGCGCGTCCTGGGCCTCTATGGGGAACGCTTCATCGTGGCCGAAGGCCCCCGGGGGTTGGTCCTCATCGACCAGGCCGCCGCCCACCAACGCGTCCTCTTCGAGCAACTCCTCCACCATGCCGACTGCGCCCACGGCCTCCGCCAGCAATTGCTGCTGCCCGCCACCGTGGACCTGGGCACGGACGACGCGCGCCGCCTGCGCCAGTACCTCGACGACTTCGTCAAGCTCGGGTTCTCCATCGACCACTTCGGCGGCAATACCTTCCTGGTCAGCGCTGTCCCGGCACGTTTTCCGGCCGAAAACGTCGCCGGACTCCTGCGCCAGATCCTGGACGAACTCCGGGACCGCGGCCACGCGGCTCCGGCCCCGGAAGAGGTCCGCATCGCCCGCGCCGCCTGCCGATGCGCTGTCAGACCCACCGATGCCCTCACCCACGACGAGATCGCCCGGCTGCTGCGCGAACTGGCCCGGGCCGACATGCCCTACACCTGCCCGAATGGCCTGCCTGTCATGGTCAACATCTCCACTGCCGAAATCACCAGGCGCTTCGGCCGTAGTACCCCCGCCTGACCGCCCCGGAACACCACCGGGAAGATCGCCGGTACACAATCCCAGAAACACGCCCCCCCCGTTTTCCGGACAGCGCGCGCCTGGCCTGTCCGAAAAACAGCCGTCCCGAGGCCGCCGGGGTCCCCCCGTTTTCCGGACCCGCCGGGCCTGGCGCCGGCCGGAAAACACCCCCCCGTCGCCGTGCCGAGTCCCCCCCGTTTTCCGGACAGCGCGCGCTTGGCCTGTCCGAAAAACAGCCGTCCGCGGCTTCGCCCGGGGTCGGCGGCGATGGTATCGAGCGGGGGGTACTGGGGGGTGCTATACTACCACATTCGGCCAGGGTAAGCGGGTCCAGGCCGGCCCGCGCTGCAGGCGGAGCACACGGTATGAGCAAGACGTTGAACACCAGTCCCATGACTGGTTTTGTCGACCCGGAGACCCATTTCTGTCTGGATCTGAGCGGTATGCGCCTGGATCCGGAGCGCCTTCTGTGCCTCACCAGGGTCCAGGAGTGGAGCAAGGTCCCTCCTCCCCCTTCGCCCTGCGCCCGGGCTCACGAGGAGATGACCCGGATCGAGAAGGGGGCCATCAAGAACCCTGACGAGGGGAGACGGGTGACCCATTTCAGCGATCGCCGGAGCTATTGCGCCCGGGCGCTCTTCGGGCGGGTACAGCGCTTCGCGGAGCGGGTTCGCAGCGGCGCTTTTCGGCCCGAGGGGCAGCGGATCGAGGCGGTGATTGTGAACGGCATCGGGGGTTCGGCGTTGGGGCCCCAGCTGCTGCACCTGGCTTTGCGGGGCCCCTACTGGAACGAGTGGAGCTGCAAGCGCCGGGATGAGTATCCGCGGCTGTATTTCCTGGACAACACGGATTCGGCCGGTCTCGACGATGTCCTGGCCGTGGTGGATCCCCGCTCGACCCTGGTCGTGACCATCTCGAAGTCCGGCACCACCAAGGAGACGCGGAACAACATGGTGGCGCTGGAGAAGGCCTATGCCGCCGCCGGGGTCGCGTTCCGCTCGCGAGCCGTGGCCGTCACCATGGCGAACGCGGAATCGGCACTCTACCGATACGCCAGGGCGCAGCGATGGGCCAGGATCTTCCCCATGGCCAGGTCCATCGGCGGCCGGACCAGCGAGACCAACATCGTGGGCCATGTCCCGGCCGCCCTGGCGGGCATCGACTTCGGGGACTTTGTGCGCGGAGCGGCTCACATGGACGAGTTGACCCGCAACCCGGATCCCCTCGCCAATCCGGCCTACCAACTCGCCCTGGCCTGGTACATCGCGGGGGATGGGCGCGGCGACCGCAACATGGTCATCGTGCCCTACTCCGACCGCCTCGTACTGCTGGCCAAGTACCTGCAGCAGCTCGTAATGGAGAGCCTTGGCAAGGAACGCGCCCTGGACGGGCGTATCGTCAACCAGGGGTTGAGCGTGTTCGGCAACAAGGGCGGCACGGATGCCCATGCGTACATTCAACAGCTGAATGACGGGCGGGACGATTTCTTTGTCACCTTCGTGGCGATCCTGGAGGAAGCGCGGGCAGCGGACGTGGACCGGGGTCTGACCATGGGGGATTTCCTGCACGCCTTCCGCCTGGGGTTGAGCGACGCGCTCACGGGCAAGGGCCGTCAGGTCATCACCCTGCGCCTGGACCGCCTGAGTCCCTTCAGCCTGGGGATGATCATCGCCCTGTACGAACGCGCGGTGGCCTACTACGCCGAGCTGATCGGGGTCAATGCCTTCCATCAGCCAGGCGTCCAGGCCTACAAGCGGGCCAGTGACGCGATCACGGCGCTGAACCTGGCGCTGCAGGAGTGGATTGCCCGGGCTCGTTCGACGCCCTGGGAGGGGACGGCCGCCGAGGCGGCCGCGGCCGTCGGCTGCCCGGAGTTGGCGGCGGCGGCGGCGGACATCCTGGCCGTGTTCAGCGTCAACGGCAGGACGTTTGGCGGTTCTGGCGTCCGTCGCATGTGGCGGAACGGCTGGGTGTTCCGTGTCGGTTGAGTCGGGGTTTGCGTCGGGGTCCGTCGTCGT
Organism: Lentisphaeria bacterium; assembly: GCA_016935045.1. Lineage (GTDB taxonomy): Bacteria > Verrucomicrobiota > Lentisphaeria > Oligosphaerales > JAFGRS01 > JAFGRS01. The sequence goes on from JAFGRS010000681.1 coordinate 9,960, forward strand.
CCGGCGGCGCCCTTGGCGGGGTCGGGCGGAACGACGGTGGCCGTTGCGTGCGGCTTGTCCCCGTGGGGACTCGCGGACTTTTCCCCGTCTCCGGGGTCCCGCCCCGGGGGACCGGAGGCAAGGATGACGACGGATCTGGTGATCATCGGGGGCGGGGCTGCCGGGCTCATGGCCGGGGTAACGGCCGCGGAGGCCGGGTTGCGGGGGGTGATCCTCGAACGGCGCCACCGGGTCGGCCTGAAGATGCTGCTCTGCGGCAACAACCGCTGCAACGTCACCCATCGGGACGGCGTCGCCGCGATGCTGACCGCCTACGGGGAACCGGTCGCGACCTTCCTGCGTCCCGCCCTGACGCGTTTTCCTCCGGCAGCCCTCGAAGCCTGGTTCCGGAGCGTCGGCCTTGCCACCATGGCCCAGGAAGACGGTCGCGTGTTCCCCCGCTCGGGCAAGGCGGACGACGTTGTGCACGTCTTTACGGACCGTCTGCGGGACCTGGGCATGCCGTTGGTGCTGAACTGCCCGGTGACCGCGGTGGAACGGCAGCCCGACGGCGGCTTCCTGGTCACCTGTCCGAAGCTGGTTCTCCGCGGTCCGCGGGTGCTCATCGCCACGGGCGGCGTCAGTTACCCGAAGACGGGGAGTGTGGGGGATGGGCAGGTATTCGCCAAGGCACTCGGCCATCGCATCGAGCCGTACCGTCCCGGCCTGGCGGGAATCGAGCTGGGAATTCCGTGGCTCGAAGGCCCCGTTGACGTCCGTTTTCCGGACACGCGGGTGCGGGTGTTGGCCTCGGGTGAGATCCGCGGCGAGACCCGGGGCGAGATTCTCTGCGGCGCCGCCTGTGCCCGCGGTCCGGCCATGCTCGATGCCAGCCGCCTCATCGCGCGGGGCGTGCTGCGGGATGTGGTCTTCCTCATTGACCTGTTCCCCGCGTCCACGGTGGAGGTGCTTTCCCAGCGTCTTCGTGCGGAGTTGCGGCGCTGTCACGGGGATTGGCCCCGAGCCCTGACCGGGGCGGGGCTTCCAGGATCGGTTGCGCGGGAGTTCTTCATCGAGGTTCTGCAGCCGGCGGCGGGCGGGGACGGATCGGTCCGAGTCGCTGCGGACGTGCTCAAGGGGTGGCGGATTCGGCCGCGCCGGGTGCGGCCGTTGAAGGAGGCGATGGTCACCGTGGGCGGCGTCAGCCTGGAGGACGTGGATCCCGTCTCGATGCAGTCCCGGCGTTGTCCGGGCCTCTGCTTCGCGGGGGAGGTGCTCGACGTGGACGGTCCCACGGGGGGGTACAATCTGCACGCCGCCTTTGCGACGGCGCGTCTGGCGGTGGTTTCGCTGGCCCCGGCGTCCGTTGGCGGGCCCGCGTCGACGGTGGGCAGTCCGGCGCGGCGGCGTTCCCGTTTCCGGGGTTGACTTCAGGGCTGGGGTGGGGTGTCCGGGGCCGGCTCCAGGCGGCGCAGGAGTTCCCTGCGGATGACCTCGAGGTCCTCCTCGGCCGGTGCCAGGCGTATGGCTCGGTCCACGGCAGCGAGTGCGTCCTGGTTGCGTCCGGCGGCCGCATAGGCCTGGGACAGATTGGCCCAGGGCCGGAAATCGGAGGGTTTCGCTTCGGTTGCGCCTTCGAAGAAGGGCACGGCTTCGGCGGCGGCGCCGCGGCGCAGGAGGAGTTCGCCGAGGTTGTTGAGTGCCGTACGTTGCCTGGGGCGCCGTCGGAGAACGGTCCGGTACTGCTCCTCGGCCTCCTGCGGGTTCCCCAGCGCGATCTGGACGGTGGCGTAGTGATTGCGTGCCTCGGGGTAGAAGAAGCCGGCCTTTTCCCGGAGTTCGAAGGCACGCCGGTAGGCCAGGGCTGCCTCTTCGAGGTCGCCGTGTTCACGGTGGATGTCGCCGACGAAACTCCAGCCGATGGCCGTGCCGGGATTCTCGGCGACCGTGGCCGGCCAGAGGGTCTCCGTGGAGCGCCAGACAGGATTGCGGACGACCGTACGGCAGACGTAGAAGGTGAGGACGACAGCGGTGACCATGGCACCCGGGATTCGGCGCCATGACCATAGCCGGTGCAGGGCCCAGCCGAGACAGAGGGCGATCCCCGCCGAGGGCGCGAACAGCAGACGCTCGGCACGCACCGTGCCGATGAGGAAGAGGATGTTGCTCACGGGGCTGATGGCCACCAGAAACCAGCAGATGCCAAGGGCGGGAACGGCCAGACGCCGACGCAGGCACCACCACAGCAGGACTCCGACAGCGATCATTCCGGCGCTCACGAGGAGGATCTGCAGGGGGGTCACGGCCTGCGTGGCGAGGCGGGTGTAATCGGAGTATTCCGCACACAGGCGCCAGGGAACCAGAGTCTGGCCGCTGCCGCGGAGAAGCATCTCCCCGGCGTAGAACACCCTCTGCACGGCATTGGCTCCCGCCATGACTTCCTGCGCTGCGGGCATGCCGCGGCCCACCACCGCGGCCCGGATCACCAGGTAGAGACCCAGGGGCACGGCGTACAGGGCGTACTGCCGCCAGTGGCGCGCCGCCGCCCGCAGGTCTCCCCGTTGCAGAATCAGCCAATCGGCCACCGCCATGATTCCGGGCAGAACGACGGCCGACTCCTTGAACAGCAGGCCCACGAAGGTGAACCCAAGCGCCAGTCCCAGGCCCAGCCCGCGCCGGGGCGGCTTCCCGGCGGTGCCGGCCCCCCTGCGGCGTTCGGCACGGGAAAGGGATCGCGCCGGGGGCCCTGCCGAGGGCCGCAGATGGTGCAGGTGGCAGAGGGCGCCGAGCATCATGCAAAGGAAAGCGAGCAACTCGGCCTGGCCCACGCCATTGGCGACGACCTCGGTATGGACAGGGTGGACCGCGAACAGCAGGCTCGCAAGCAGGGCCGGGACACGCCGGCCCAGCAGACGCCTCAGGAACACGAACAGAAGAACGCCGGCGGCCGCGTTGGCCACGACGTTCACGACGTGGACGCCTGCCGGTCCGGGTCCGAAGAGGGCCCGTTCGATGGCGAAGGCCCACAGGGTCAGGGGGCGGTACAGGCGCGTTCCGGCCTGGGTGGTGTGCCAGTAGGAGGTGCCGAAGAACGTGCGTACGTCCCAGGGGGAGTCCAGCCGCGTGTTCTGTGCCAGGATGGGCACGTCGTCGTAGACGAAGCCGTTGGGCAGGGAGTTGGCGAAAACGGCCACCGCCAGCAGGGCCACGGCGACTGCCGCGATGGTGTCGCGACGTCGATCCCACGCCGGTTCCGATGGTGTTGTGCGTTGCTCTGCCATGGGCCTGCTGACTCCAGATCCGGGAGCGAAGGCCGCTCCGCCGCATACCGCATCGGGCGCCGTGACCCGGCGGCTCCGGTCCGGCTCAGAGGAGGACGCGTTTCCGAGTCTTGCCGGACTCATAGATGGCGCAGATCATGGCCTGGGTCTTGAGGGCCTCCGTCCCGTCGATCTCCGGCGCCTCGTCGGCGGAGAGGGCTTCGTAGAACTGGTCGATCTGCTTGACGTGGCTGGCGCCCCAATAGGACGGCCCCCCGCCGTAGTCGAAGCTGTCCTCGGGGTTGGGTCGGGCCAGGAACTCCCTGCCGTCGTGGAAGACGACCCGGGCCTCCTCGGACACCATCCTGGCAAACCCGTTCTCGCAGGAGATCTCGATCTCGACCTCGGCGTCATGACTGTAATAGTTCATCACCCAGAAGGATGCACGCACCCCGCCGCGGAAGCCGAGAACACCGTCGGCGACGTCCTCCACCTCGATGGCGTCGTGCTCGCGGTTCGCGATGTGGGCTTCCACGAAGGCGAGGTCGTCGCCGACGAACCAGCGCAGCAGATCGAGCGTATGGATGGCCTGGTCGATGATGACTCCGCCGCCCTCCTTGTCCCAGGTCCCTTTCCAGTCGCTGCCGGTGTAGTACTCGTTGGCCCGGAACCAGGTCAGGGTGGCTTTGGCGGCACGGATGCGCCCGAGGGAGCCGTGTTGCAGGGCGCTCTTGATCAGGTTCGAACCGGCGTTGTAGCGGTTTTGGAAGATGACCCCAAGGTGGACGTTGTGCCTGCTGGCGCAGTCGATCATGTCCCGTGCATCCTGGAGCCCTATGGACATGGGTTTCTCGGTGAGGACATGGCAGCCCATGGCCATGGCATCCATGGCAACGGGCGCATGCAGGTAGTGCGGCAGGCAGAGGTGGACGACGTTGAGGTTCTCGCCGCGGATCATCTCGCGATAGTCGGTGTAGACGCCCTCGCAGCCGAACAGGCGGGCCTTCTCCTCGGCGCACTCCCGCCGGATGTCGCAGCAGCACAGCGTCTCGACGGTCTCCTGGGAAGCCGCCGGAAGCCCGTGGAAGGGGGACACGCGGCCGCAGCCGATGATGCCGACGCGGAATGACTTGGGTGCGGAACGTCGGGAGTTGTTCTTCTTCATGGAATCAGCCTCAGGCCATGCCTTGTTTGCGGCCGAGAGGCCGGCCGGTTGCCCGCCGTCTGGCGCTGTTGTCGGGCGGGTTGACTGGCCAAAATAGGCAGAGTCGGGAGGGTGTCAAGCACCCCGATCATGCGTTGGGAGCGCTTTTTTCACGCCTGCGGCGGCGGGTCCGCCGGCGGCATGGCGGCGATTCGGCCGGGGTTGCGTGCCCGGCGCAGGGGGAGCCGGGAAGCCAGGGCGGCGACGAGGTACACCATCCCCGCCAGCACGACGATCACGGGTCCGCTGGGCAGGTCGAGACAGTAGCTGAGAACCAGGCCGCCGGTCACGCAGCCGGCGCAGAGGCATGCCGACGCGACCATGCAATGCCACAGCCTGCGGGCAAACAGGAGTGCCGTCATGGCCGGAAGCGTCAGCAGGGCGATGACCATGACGATCCCGACAATCTGCATCATCGCCACCACGGTGAATGCCGCCAGCAGCAGCAGCGACAGGAAATACAGGTTGGCGGGAAGCCCCCGCAGGCGGGCATACTCCTCATCGAAGCACACCGCCAGGAACTTGCGGTAGTAGAGGACGCCGGCAAGAAGGGTGGCGCCGTTGATGCCGCCGATGACCCACAGATCGCGCCGCGAGACGAGGAGGATGTCGCCGAAGAGGGCCGACATGGGACTGTAGTACCCGGGTGTCCTGGCCAGGAAGAGCACCCCGGAGGCCATGCCGATGACCATCACGGCACTGATGACGGAATCGCCGAGGTGTTCCGCTTCGAGGGTCACCTGACCGATGATCAGGGCCGCAACCACGGCCGCCAGAAAGGCCCCCAGCACGGGAGAGAGCCACTCCAGGCCCCAGTGATGGCGCGCGAACACCGCAAAGCCCACGCCGGCCAGGACCGAATGGCTGATGGCGGCCGCCACATAGGTGATCCGGCGAACCGTGACGTAGGAACCCACCACCCCGAACGTCAGGCTTCCCATCAGGCCCACCACAAAGGGCAGAAACAGGATGCCGCCGGGCAGAAGCAGCTGTCGCACGACGTCACCCACCCGGGACCTCCTTCAGCATGGCCGGCGGCCGTAGAGACTCCACACCGCGTCCGAAGTGACCTCGGCGGGCTTCATCTCACGCACCGAACGGTTGACGAACAGGACGCTGGTCAGGGAGGCATCGATGTAGTCGAGGTCATGGGATACGGTCATCACGGTCATCCTCCGGCTGAGGCGCCCGAGGATGTCCCTCACCTGCGTCCCAAGGGCGGGATCGATGTTGGCGGTGGGCTCGTCCAGAAGCAGCAGCGACGGGTTGCCGACCAGGGCCCGGGCAATGAGGACACGTTGTCTCTGGCCGCCGCTGAGACGGTCGAAGGGGTGATGGGAGAGCGGCATCAGGTCGAGTTCCCGCATCACCGCGTCGGCATCGGTGCCGCAGGAGGGCCGGTGCCAGCCGAACCGATGCCGCTCGACGCAACCCGTGAGGACGACCTCCCGCACGGTGATGGGGAAACCACGCTTCAGAACGCTGTGCTGCGGGACATATCCCACGTGGCGGCAGGCACGGTGCGGCGGCCGGCCGAACACATCGATGCGGCCCTCGTCGGGGGGGAGGAGTCCCAGGGCAAGCTTCAACAGGGTTGTCTTGCCCCCGCCGTTGGGGCCGATGAGGCAGACGTGAGCGTGAGGTCCGATGCGGAAGGAGATGTCGCTCAGGACCGGTCCGCTCCCCGGGAAGGAAAAGGAGACATTCTGGAAGGTGACGGCGGGCCCGGCAAGGTTGTGCACGGGCTGGCAGCCGGGGGCCGTGTCTGGGGGGTGTATGCGTCGCGGGAACATGCTGCCCCTTGTTTCGGCACGGGCCGGCTGGATGCGCGGCCCACGACCGCGGTTGCCGCGTCCACCCGGCCCCTACGGCGGCTTCCGAGCCGGTCAATCCCCGGTCTTGTCCTGGTTGGGGCAAAGGGTGTCCACCGCCAGGCGGAGTTCCGCCAGGGGATCGGACGCCATGGGGTTCAGCGGGACGACGCGCCCCCCGATGCGCTCCGCCAGAATCTGGGCGGGCCTCTGCTGGAACTGAGGCTGCACGAAAACCACACGCACACCCTCGGCACGGGCACGCTCGACCAATGCCGCGAGCTGACGGGGCGAGGGCGACTTGCCCTCGATCTCCACCGGGCGCTGCACCAGTCCATAGTCCGCCGCAAAATGCCCCAGCGCCGGATGGTAAATGTAAAACGCCTGCCCGCGCAATGGCCCCAGACGCCGCGCAAACTCGGCGTCCAGACGCCCCAGCGAAGACCGGTACGCCGCAAGGTTCCGCGCGATCACGTCCCCGTGCTCGGGGAGATGCCGCGTCAAGGCCTCCGCCACGATGGCGGCCATGCTGGAGAGATTGCGCAGCGATAGCCAGACGTGCGGGTCCTCCCCGTGTCCGTGCCCGTGCCCGCCTTGGTGC
>JAFGRS010000682.1 GCA_016935045.1 Lentisphaeria bacterium
AGTTCGGCCAGGAGGGTCTTCCATTTGGGGTCGGCGGCGAGGTTCTCCATTTCGAGGGGATCGGCCTCGAGGTCGTAGAGTTCCGCGGTGTCCCGGGGGTCGAAGACGGCCTTCCAGCGCTCCCGGAGGATGCAGCGCCGCATGTCCCCGGCCGCGGGATTGCCCGAGTACTGGGCGAAAACCGGTCGCGGGCTGGGGGGGATGCCCTCCCGCAGGCAGGGCACGAGGGAGCGCCCGTCCGCTTCGGGCATTCCCGCCAGGCCCAGCAGTTCCAGCAGCGTCGGCAGCACATCGAGGTGGGAGACGGGCTGGTCGACTCTCTGTGTTCGGATCTGCGGTCCGGCCAGGACCAGGGGAATGCGCAGGGCCTGTTCGTACATCTCCATTTTCTGGTACATGCCGTGTTGACCCAGGTGTTCGCCGTGGTCCACCGTGAACACCGTCAGCGTATCGTCTCCCAGGCCCGACTCGTCCACGGCCCGGAGCACCTCCCCGATGCCGTCGTGGGCCAGGCGCACCAGGCCGAGGTGCGCGGCCCAAACGCGCCTCCACTCGGCATCGGATACGCCCTCGGCCAACTGGGCCGCGATGCCCAGACGACGGCCCGCGGGCTCGCCCGGGGACGGCACGCCCACGTTCGCCGGCAGCTCCAGACGTTCCGGGTCGAACATCGAGGCGTAGGGTTCCGGGACCCGCAGGGGAGGGTGCGGCGCCCAGAGGTACAGGAACAGCGCAAAGGGACGGTCGTGCTTCGCCCGCACGAATTCCGCCGCCCGCCGGCACCAGTAGCGGTCCAGGAAGCTCTCCGCCGGGTGGGGCCACACCGCCGTCCGCGTGTTCGAATAGGGCTTGACTTCGAACACGTCCCCATGACGCTCTCGCACCGGCCGCCGGAAAGCCGACAGCGCCGCCTTGTCCTCGACCACTCCCCGTTCCTCGAGGTATTCCCGGTGGTCCGCCTGGTCGACCCACAGGGCAAAGGGGACCCGTTCCCGAAGCTCCGGACGCACGCGCACGTGATGCACGCCGATGTGCGCCACCTCCCACCCGGCTTCGTAGAGGAGCTGATGGATCGGGGTGCAGTCCCGGGCCGAGTCGCCGCGCCAGTCGTTGGTGATCACCCCCGTTGCGGTGGGATACCGCCCCGTCGCCAGGGCCGTCCGCGCGGGCACGCACAGAGGACAGGTCGAGTACGCCCGCGTGAAGGCCGTCCCCCGGGCCGCCAGGCCGTTGAGCGCCGGCGCCACCTCGACGCCCGCCTGCATCATCCCCAGGCTGTCGGCGCGTTGGTGATCGCACATGACAAAGACGAGATGCGGGACGCTCCTGGACATGATCCCTCCTTGCGGACCCATCGGGGTCAAACCTACCTTTTTGATCGAGAATGCTGCCGTCGGCCCTCACCGAAACGGCTCGTGAATCCACTCGATCTCCGGCAGGCCGCCCGCCGCCAAGAGTGGGATGCCGGCGCCCGGAGAGCACCTCGTACTGATCGTCTCCCGTCTGTCTGGACCGCCCGCGGTCTCGCGGGCACGGATTCGCGAGTACAGACAATTCTGAGACGATGAGAACCGGTCAACGCCCAAGGCGGCGCCCTACAGCGTGTAGTACTGCTCCCAGCCCTGCCGCGGCGGCGGACCGGCCAGCAGGGCATTGGCCTCGTCGTTGCCGACGAAGGCCTTCTTCTCCACGTCGAAGGTCAGTTTGCCGCCGAGCCGCTGGGCGATGACTCCCAGGAGGAACACCTGGGTCAGAGGCCCCGAGACGTCGAAGGTCGACCGGCATTCCTCCTCGCCCTTGCAGCCCAGCAGGAAGTTGTCGGTATGTCCCGAGTTCTTGCCGGTGATTTTGGGCAGGTCGTTGATGACCTCGCGCATCTTGGCCTCGGGGATCACGCGCAGGGCGCTCGAATGGCTTCCTCCCTGGAACACGAGGTCCTTGCTGTAGATGATCTTGCCGGCATTCCCCAGTCTGCGTTCCTCTTCGAGTTCGGCGGGGCGTTCCGGGGTGTTCTTGGTGCCGTCGTACCAGAACACGTCCACCGGCGGCATGTTTTCCCGGGCCGCGAAGCCGAAGCGGACGGTGGAGGCCTGTGGGAAGATGAAGGGGTTGGGGCCGTCGCGCCGGACCGCTTCGATCTCCCGCGGCAGCCCGAGTTTGAGGAAGCGATGGGTGGTGTCGAGGATGTGCGGTCCCCAGTCGCCGAAGGCGCCGTTCCCGAACTCGAACCAGCCCCGCCAGTTGCCGGGATGCAGCTTGCTGCTGTAGGGCCGGAACGGACGCGCCGCCAGCCATTCGTCCCAGTTCAGGCCGGCCGGCACTTGCTCGCCCTCGGGATACCCCGTGATCTGCCAGCCGTGCCAGCGCCGCCCCGCGTTCATGTAGGCGACGACCTTGGTCACGTCCTTGATCACCCCCGCCTCGGTCCAGGCCTTGTACTGGAAGTAGTTCGCCCCGGAATGCCCCTGGTTGCCCATCTGCGTGGCCACCTTGTTCCTGCGGGCGCACTCCATGATCAGCTCGGCTTCCCGAAAGGTCTGCGCCAGAGGCTTCTCGACGTACACGTGCTTGCCCAGGGAGATGGCCTGCATGGTGACGGGGAAGTGAGCATGGTCCGGTATGGCCACGCTGACGGCGTCGATCCCGTCGCCCATGGCATCGAACATGGCCCGGAAATCCCCGAAACAGGGCACCTTCGGAAACAGCTTCCGGACCTCGGCCGTGCTCCTGGACTCGAGATTCACGTCGCAGAATGCAACCAGATTCGTGAGCTTGCTCTGCTGGAAGGTCTTGGTCAACGATCCCCCGCGCCCGCCGATGCCCACGCAGGCCAGGTTGACCCGCTCGCTGGGAGGCGCCTTGTCGCCATCCGCGCCGTAGCTCGGCAGAAGGGTGAACGCCGATGCGGTTATGGCTCCCTTGACGAACTGGCGGCGAGACACGCCGACAGTCGGCACGATCCCTGCAGCACTATCCATGGTCTGTCTCCTTGGGGCATTCCGGACTCACCCGGCGGCGGCCGTCCCGGCACCACCGAGGCATCCGAGAGCATAGCGCCGGATCGGCCACAGACAACTGCCCCTGCCGGCCGGCAGGGCTGAGCGCGAGTTTCCTTCGGATTGCGCCACTCGGCTCGTGGCGCCTACCGGGATTCGCCGGCAGGGCTGAGCGCGA
>JAFGRS010000683.1 GCA_016935045.1 Lentisphaeria bacterium
ACGCTTGACGAAATCATGCACGGTTCGACGCGCACGATCAGCCTTCACCGGATCGATCCGCGCACCGGGCAATCGTCCGTGCAGACCTTGCGGGTGAAGATCCCGCCCGGCGTTCGGGAAGCGCAGCTCATCCGTCTGGCGGGCAAAGGGCAGGAAGGCATCGGCGGGGGCGAGCCGGGGAACCTGTATCTCCGCGTGAAGTTCGCCCAGCACCCCGACTTCCGGGTGCGCGGCGCGGACCTGTATTACGATCTGGAGCTCTCCCCATGGGAAGCCGTGCTCGGTTCCGCCGTCGAGATACCCACTCTCGATGGAACGGTGTCCTTGAGGATCCCGGCGGGCACGGTGGCCGAACAGCAATTCCGTCTGCGCGGGAAGGGGTTGCCCTCGGGCGACGGAACGCGGGGCGGCCTGTATGCCGTCGTGTCCATCCAGGTCCCGGCGCAGTTGACGCCGGAACAAAAGCTCCTGTGGGAACGGCTGGCCACGGAATCGACGTTCAACCCGAGGAAGAGCCCATGAGCAAACGAGCCGGTCCGGACCGCCCCCCGCCCATGGCCCTGGAATTGTTTAGGCCGGAGCCAGGCGTTCTTTACAGCCTGGATGCGGCTGCCCGTCTCGCGGGCGTCCCCCGCCGCTCCATTCTGATCTACTGTCGGGCCGGCCTGGTGCGACCTGTCGTTCAGCCGCCGCATGGGGTGATGGAATTCACGGAAGAGGCGATCTACACCGTGCGGCGAATCGAGCGCTTGCGAACCGTTCACGGCCTCGATCTGGGCTGGCTCAAAGCCATGGTCGATCTGCTTGATGAGGTGGAGCGCCTGCGTGCCGAGGTGCGCTTCCTGCGGAGTCGCTGAGAAGGAGCCAAGCTGGTGATGGACGATCCTCTGAAGCAAGACGAGGACATTCGCGCCTTGGCGCTTACGGCGGCAGATTGTAGCCATGAAGGTACTTCCAGAAACGACCTTGCACGCTGAGCAACAGAACTGTCGGCTGGTTCGGTGCTGTCAGAAGAGCAGCAGCACAACGGCAACGACTGCGGCTCCGCCCAAACCGTAAAGGAGGATGTTGCGCACGGTGTGCCGCTCCTGGGGCAGCCGCTCCTGCTCGTCGCCATCCGCCGGGGCGTTGAAATCCCTGTCGGCGCCCGGGGCGCCGCCTTCGGCCAACTGGAACTCGAACCTGGCTTGCGGGCGGGGAGCCCCGGGATCTTCGGCAGCGACCTGCTCCGGCTCGACCAGCAGTATCTGCCCGGCTTCGGCGGCCTTGGCGGCCAGCAGGAGATCGCGCACCTTCGCGGCGCGCCGGTAGGCCAGCCGGCGCAGGTCGTCGGGCGTCACCGAGATGCCGGCCAGCATAAGCTTCTCCATCTCCGCGACCGGAATGCTCCGGGCGACCCCCAGGAAGTTCCGCGGCTTGCCCGGTATGTCCACTGCGTTGTAGGCCAGGCGCAGGAAGCGCTCGTACTCCTCCGGCATGACCTGTACCTCGGAGAGCGGGATGCTCTGGCCCACCTGGCCCACGGTCTCGCTCCGCTTCCGGGCCCGGACCATGTCGTCCAGGAACTGCCGGCGCAGCGCCTCGGAGTCGGGTCCCGAGACCGTCTGGGGCCGGACCTCGAAGCGCAGCGCCGGCCGGTCGGCCAGCACCTTGGCGATCGCCTCCAGCCGCTCGGTTGCCTCCGGAGTCAGCGCCGCGCTGCCGAAGTCGAACTCCACGAAGCCCGTTTCCGGACGGCCGGTCAGGAAGGCGAAGGGCGAGGTGACCGCGCGCTCCAGCTGGTTGACCAGCGCCTGGAGCACGATGGGCATGAGCCGGAACTGGGGGTCGTCCAGGTTCCCGGTCAAGGGCACGTCCAGGGTGATCCGGCCGTTGCGGTCCTTGAGCAGCCCGATCAGGAACTTGACCGGCAGGTTGGTGGCGGTGGGGCTGTCCACCGAATCGCCCAGAGTCAGCTGGTCGATGATCATGCGGTTCCGGGCCTCGAGCTTCGCGCCCTGGACCTGATAGCGCAGGTCCAGGCGCAGCCAGCCCTTCTCGACCGCGTACCCCAGATACTTGCCGGAGTACGGCGTGAGCGGGCTGAGCTGAGCGTCCTGAAAATCGATCAGCACGTTGACCAGCAGGCTCTCCGGGTTGGGGCGGAGCCGGCCGGAGACCGCGACGGGCGACTGCCTGTTGAACCGCGCCTTGAACGCAAACTGGGTCGGCTCCCTCTGCTTTTCGGGGTCCAGGGAGAAGCCCTGGGCGGAAGCCTCGACCCCGTCCAACGTCGTCCTGTAGTTCGGGATCACCGAGCGGTCCAGGAATTCGACGCTCCCCTCCTGCACGGTGACCTTGGTGACCTTTACCACCGGCAACGGGGCCCGAGCGGCAGGGGCCGGCGCCGGGGATGGAACCGGAGCCGGAGTCGGGGCCGGGGCTGGAGAGGGGGGCGGCGGCACGGGCCCGCCGGCGGCTGCGGGCTTGGAGGCCGCCAGCGCCGCGGCGAGGTTGAGCGAACCGTCCTTGTTCACGGTCGCGCAGACGCGCGGCCGGACCAGCACCATCTCGTCGACGCTGAGCACGGCCGGCGGGAAGGACGCGGCTATCCCCTCGACGTTCAGAGCGCCGAGGCTGAGTATCGGCTGCTGGAGGCGCAGCTCCGGCAGCCGCAGCACCGGCTGGCCGGCCTTGTCCTGGATCCGGAGGTCAGTCAGCTCCAGGTCTCCGGTCACGCCCAGCGAGGGCGCGGCACCTCCAGGCTGGACGTACGAGAGCCGCAGCCGGCAGTCCAGTCGTCCGGAGACCACCTGGAAATTGACCGGCACGGGCAGGTCGCGCATGTAGCGGGTCAGTTCCAGGTCCTTCAGGTCCAGGTCCAGCGTCGTCTTCAGCGAGTCGGCGAAAGGCCGGGTGCAGCCGGTCAGGCCGACGGGGCTGCCGTCCAGCCGGGCGGAAAAGGCCGGCTGCACGTCGGCCTCGACGAGTTCGGGGAAGTTCGAGACCGACGGGACGCTCAGCCGGATCCGGTCCAGACGATGCGTCGTGCCGGTCGTGTCGTCGACGATCACGATCTCTCCGTTGCGGACCTGGATGTCGTCTATGGAGAAGAGCTCGGGCCACCCGGGGGCCAGCAGATCGGAGAAGTTGAAGGTCGCGGGGTCCGTCCGGACGATGCGGATAACCGGGTCGTCCACGTGCAGTGCGGAAATGACCGGGCCGTCCTTCCACAGGGAGGCGAGCTGCACGTTGACGTAAACGCTCCTGACACTGACGAACTGTCCGGCCCCTCCGCGCTCCCCGACCCGCAGTCCGTCCATGCGCACCGAGAGTGCGTACGGGTTGATGAAGACGCGCCCGATGGCCACCGGCCTTGAGAGCGCCTCGGAGGCCTTGCGGGCGGCAACCGACCGGACGATGGGCGGCAGAACCAGGAAGACAGTCAGGTTGAAGAGCACGAACAGAGAGAGAAGGACCCAGCCCAAGCGCTTGGCGCCCCGGCTGCGGGCCAACCGCTTCAGGCGTTCTCCCCATTCAGACCGCTTCAATGTGTCCGCTCCCGTCCGGGCCGAGGCCGGTCACAACTGACCGGCACCGGTCATCTGGACTGCACACCCTGGCCCGTGTGCTAACCGGCTGTCATGCCCCGTGATTCCCAGGCGCGATGCGCACCGAGCCATTGAAATCGATGTTCCCAGTGGCCATATCCACGTCACCGGCAACAACGAAAGTCTGGCGAACGCAGATGGCCCCCTCGGCCAATTCCAGGATGCCATCGATGGCCGCCCGGTATTCACCGGTCTCCGGGGCGAAGATTACGTTTTCTCCGGTGGCGGCGTGGCCCACGACATGAACAACGCCCTGGGCGCCATCCTGGGCTACTGCGAGTTGATCCTGCCGGGTCTGGCCAAGAGCGACCCGCTGGCCCGGGACATCGGGGAGATCGGCAAGGCCGCGAACCGCGCCGCGCGGCTCACCCGGCAACTGCTGGCCTTCAGCCGCAAACAGGTGCTCCAACCCAGGGAGATGGACCTCAACGGCGCGGTCGCGGACATGAAGGGAATGCTCCGGCAACTGATCGGAGAGGACGTGGAGCTCGTTTTCGTGCCGGGCGCGGACTTGGGCCGGGTGATGGCCGACCCGGGCCAGATCGAGCAGGTTTTGATGAACCTCGCGGTCAACGCCCGCGACGCCATGCCCGACGGCGGCCGGTTGACCATGGAAACCAGGAACGTCGATCTGGACGAGGAGTACGCCAGCCAACACACCAGCGTAATCCCCGGTCCCTACGTCCTGTTGGCGGTGAGCGACGACGGCTGCGGGATGGACGCCGAGACCCAGGCCCACATCTTCGAGCCGTTCTTCACGACGAAAGGACTGGGCAAGGGCACCGGCCTGGGGCTGGCCACGGTCTACGGGATCGTCAAGCAGAGCGGCGGCAACATCTGGGTCTACAGCGAGCCGGGCCAGGGCACGACCTTCAAGGTCTA
>JAFGRS010000684.1 GCA_016935045.1 Lentisphaeria bacterium
CCGGGGAAGAGGCGCAGGAGGACGAGGAGGCGTTGTCCCGGGCCGCCACGGGGATTGCCTGGGAGGAAGCGTTGGCGGTGGCGCGCTGGGTCAGTGCGGGGGAAGGGCACGAATACCGGCTTCCGGACAGCGGCCAGACGACTCTCTTGACCGCCGCGGGTTTCTCCACCCGCCTTGCCCTGTGGTTGCGGGACGTGTGGGAAGCTCCGGACTACGCCCTGCGGCGGGACCTGAAGCGTTTCGGCATCCGGATGGCCGCCGTGTGGGACCCGCAGGATCGACTCGGGTCGGGCAGCGCCCTGTTCGGCGAGTTGCCTTTTGCACGCTACGAGGCCATGGGCATGGTGGTGGTGACCCCCTGTCGCAGCGGGATCGAGAACCGCTGGAACCGCCTGAGGGCCGCGCTGCCATGAATGTGGCCGGTCACAGCAGGATTCGAGGATGGCACGGGGGTGCGGGGGCGTGGTGGGGGCCTGCGGCGGTTGTCGCCGTGTCTGTTCTGCTGGCGTTCCGGTGCTCCGGGGCTCCGGATGTGGTGCGTCGTCGGGGTCGTTTTTTGCGGACGGAGGTGGTTCGCACCGAGGAGCATCCCTTTTTCCGCTGTGGGCTGGCTTCGGTTCCCGGCAGTGTTCCCGTGTTGCGGTTTCGGCGTCAGCAGCGGGTGGTGATTCACGAGGTCAGCATCTACGAGGTCGTCGAGGAAGAGGTCACCGGCACGGAGGAGCGGAACCGGAATGCCATGGTGTCCCGGGTCGTGCCGGACGAGGAGATGCGGGGTGAACCGGTGGTTCGCGAGGTGGACCGGGACGTGGGTCCCCTGGCCGGCGAGTCTTTCCTGCTGCGGGGACAGGTCGTCACGACCGACGGGAACGGGCTGTACGCCGACGTGAACCAGGACTTGCTCCGCCCCTTCGACGATCTCGCGCTACACACCTGGGAGACGACCGTTCGACATGCCGAGCTTGGTGAGGCAACCCTCGCTCTGACCCGTTACCTCACCCGGCGATGGACGGCGGAGCCCCCGGACGCCAGGATCCTCGCCGGCCAGTCCGACCTGCTTCTGGCACTGGGCTGCGTGTACGAGCCCCGGAGCCCGGCCGGAAACTCGGGACTGCGGGTGGAGGTGACCTGTCCGAGGGTTGTCACCGCTGGTGGCAGCATTGTGGTCCGGGCCACGGCCACGAACGGCGGGAAGGATACCGTGAGTTGTCTGACCGGGCGCCTGTTCAGCCGGCATCCCTGGCTGGCGGGGATCACGTTGTACTTCGGCAACGTGCAAGCCGGCGAAAGGCGTGTGTTCGAACGTCGCGTCGTCGTCCCGGAGGACGTGCGTCCGGGATCGGTCTACGCTGCGCTCGGGTTCTGGGACATCCTCGGGCCGGTGATGGAGGCCCGCCGACCGCTGTACCTGATGGTCGAGGCCCAGGCCGCGGAGGGACAGTAGCCGCGGTGCGGACCGGGACGCGCCCGGGAGTCCGGAGGGAATTCCCGTGCCGCGATCCGGCGGGCGCGTTGCCTCTGCCGTCCGCGGCTGGCGGGGGGGCCGGTTCGCGAAGCCGGGCGCGGTTGCTCAGAGTTGGCGTATGCGGCGTTGCTCGTTGCCGTTGACGTCGGAGGACAGCTCCAGCGCGTAGCGCTTGCCGCCCTTGTCCGCCTGTCCCGAGTAGGTCCACTTCCAGTCCCAGCGGTTCCGGTCGGGGCCTTCGAGTTGGCAGGAGGCGCGGTACTCCCATTTCCCGTTGAAGGTCTTCTCCTCCATGTTCACTTTCTGATCCTGGATCTGGATGTTCAGGGTGACGGTCTGGTCGTTGCCGGTGATAACGACACGGGGCGAGTTGACCTTGATGATCCGGCTGCGGCTGAGGTTCAGGGCCGAGACGGGCAGCGACGCCGCGCGTTCGACGGAGGCATCTTCCCCGGTGCTGTGCCGCGCATATCCGTTGGCGAAGTCGACGCGGTGCGTGGGAGAGAGGGTCAGGAAGGGCTTCGGCGATCTCGGCGCTGCCGCATCGGCCTTCCTGTCCTGCTTCGGGGGGGGCTTGCTGCGCAGGATGTACAGCATCTCCTTGTCCACGTCATACTGGGTGCTCTGGAAGATCACGTCGTTCTTGGAGCCGAGGAAGGCGCTGGCCGCCAGGTCACGAATCTGCCTGCTGACCTTGATGGCGGATGTCGGCGCCCTGTTGGCCGCGATCTCCTCGCCGAGGGCCTTGAGTTCGGGGGTATCGAGCTTCTGCTCCCGCACCCGCGGCAGGTCATAGACGTGGAACTGGGACTTGGCCTTGAGGTTCACGACGGTGGTGCCTCCCGGACGGACGGGGACCTTGAGCCGGAAGGGCTCGCCCTCGCCGGGGGTTTTGGGCTCGATGCGGAGGGTTTGCCTCTCCGGCATGCCGACATAGAGCTGGAGGTTGGCGAGGCTGTTCTTGTAGACCGGCTCTGTCAGGCGTCTCAACCCGAGCTTGGCGACGTATTCGACGTCTTCGCTGTTCTGCACCACCACGTAGGTCGGCAGTCCTCGGTAGCTGCTGATCAGGGGGCCGAAGCCGAACTTGTAGCCCAGGGTCACGGCGAGCAGGAGCAGGACGGCTTGCACCGTGTAATAGGCTTTGCCATGCTTCTTCTTCGGTCTGGCGACGTCGCCCCGAACCACGGCGGGTGCTTCCGCCGCCCGGGCCCCGGAGATGGGTGCGTCGGGCGCCTTGTCCTTCGATTTCTTCGGCAGGCGCCGCGTGCCGATGCGCCGGGTTTCGCCGGGGACGACTTCCGAAATGTCCACCTTCTGGACCGCAGCCGAAAGGTCCGGCGTCCCGGCGCCTGCTGTGGCATCGGTGGCGCGTTCCTTGCGTTTCAGCTTCAGGCCTTCTCCCTCGTGGACGCCTCCGAAGGTCTCCGCCAGGGGACGCCAGGTATTGCCTTCCCAGATCAGGTCCATTTCGGAGAGTTCGCCGGAGACGAGTTTCACGCGGATCTCGTCCCGGGTCATGGGCGTGCCTTCTTCCGACTCCCCCGAGCGGTACACGAGGGCGCACTCCGCATCCGACTGCTGCGGGATCGGCACTTGTCCGCCACACTGGCGGCAGGGGAGGGTCCCGCCGGCATACTGGGGGTCTGCGCGGTGAACCGACCCGCAGGCAGGGCAACGGAATAGGATCATACCTGCACTCTCCTCTGCATCCCCGTCGTCACGCGCCAAAGCCACCCCGGCAGTTCACCGGGAACGGATCCGCTCACTCTCTGTCAGCCGCAAAAAACGTATACCCCAACCCGGCCCGCGTCAATGTCGCGCCCCGGGACACCTCGAACGGGGCCGTTCAGGCCCAAACCCCGGCGATGGCGCGTCCGCAGTGCGGGCAGCGTCCTTCGTGACCGACTTCGCTGCGCTGCACCGTGAAGCCCCGGCGCTGGACGAGGAGTGTGCCGCAGTCTGGGCAGAAGGTGTCTTCCGCCCCGGCAATGCCTCGGGCGTTGCCCGCGTAGACGTGGTGCAGCCCGGAATCTCTGCCGCTGCGCAGGGCTCTCTGCAGGGTTTCGCGGGGGGTTGGCGGGGGGCCATCGTGGAGTTTGTAGTCGGGGTGGTAGGCGGAGACGTGCCAGGGGATATCGGGGTCGACGCCCGCAAGGAACTCGGCTGCCTGGCGAAGCTCCCCATCGCTGTCGTTGAATCCGGGCACGACCAGGGTGGTCACCTCGACCCAGGTGCCGCCGCGGCGCAGGGCGCGGATGCACTCGAGAACGGGTTCAAGACGCCCTCCCAGCCACCGATAGCCCTTGTCGGAGAAGCACTTCAGATCCACGTTCATGGCATCGAGGCAGGAGTCGAGGTAGGTGAGGACCGCGGGGCTGGCGAAACCATTGGAGACCATGCAGGTCTTCATGCCGTGGTCCCGGGCAAGGGTGAAGACGTCCCGTGCCCATTCGGCGGTGATGAGGGGTTCGTTGTAGGTGCCGGCGATGACCTTGGCTCCGCAGCGCCGGGCCGCCGCGACGAGGTCGCCGGGGCTGCAGCGATGCGGGAGCATGCCGGCGTCGGCGTCGCGCAGGGCTTGGGAGATGGACCAGTTCTGGCAGAAGGCGCAGTGGAAACTGCAGCCCAGCATACCGAAACTCAGGGCACAGGCACCCGGGAGGAGATGGAAGAACGGTTTCTTCTCGATGGGGTCGGCGGCGATGCTGGCCGCATAACCCCAGGGCGCGTAGAGAGAGCCGTCCCGGTTGAAGCGGACGCTGCAGATGCCCCGGGCGCCGGCGCGGATGCGGCAATGGTGGGCGCAGGCGGTGCAGTGGAGCGCGCCGGGAGTCGCCGAGGGTTCGGTGAGGTGTGCCGGCTGGGTGAGTTTGTCGAGGGTCTCCCTATAGCTGTTCATGGGTGTGTTTCCCCCGGGGTTGGCGGCACGGTTGCTGAAGGGGGGGGCGGATTCCGGACAAATTTGGGGTGGTTGCCGGCGATGACGATCACGGCTTCTCCCTTTGGCGCCGTGGCTGCGTAGGTTTGGGTCAGTTCCGAGAGCCAGCCCCGGTGGACCCGTTCGAACTGCTTCGTGAGTTCGAGGCAGACGGCCCCGCGACGGTCTCCCAGGACCTCCAGCGCCTCCGCCAGAAGGCGCCCGAGGCGCTGGGGGGACTCGAGGATCACCAGGGTGTGGGGCAGGTCCCGTTCGAGAGCGAGGAAGGCCCGCCGCCGGCCCTCCTTGCGGGGAGGAAAGCCCTTGAACACATAGCTCGACGGCGGGAGGCCGGAGGCAAGGAGCGCAACCTGTACCGAGCCGGCGCCGGGGATGACCTCGACCCGGTGGCCGGCTTCCAACGCCCGGCAGACCGCCACATATCCCGGATCGCTGATCCCCGGGTAGCCCGCGTTGCTGCAGAGGGCGACGTCCTCCCCCCCCTCGAGGGCCGCCACGAGGCGAGCCGCGGCCCGGTCCTCGTTGTGCTCGTGGTAGCTGAACATCAGAGCCGGCCGCCCAAGTCCGTGGCAGTGCAGAAGCACCCCCGTGCGCCGCGTATCCTCGCAGGCAAGCACCCCCACCTCGCCGAGGACCTTCAGCGCCCGCAGCGTGATGTCACTCAGGTTGCCGATGGGCGTGGCAACGATGTAGAGCGTAGCCATGGGCCTTCCCAGGAGCGGACACTCCTCCTTGTCCACACGCCGATACCCGACCCGAAACGCTCGGGCCGCGACGATGTCCGACTCCGCGCGCCTGCATTCCCGTCCGCCCCCGCCAAGACAAGGACCCTCCCGCCTCCACTGTCCTTGTGGCAGTGGAGCGGAGATGGTGGAAACGGAGCGAACCGTCGCCCTTTGCCCCCATCTGCGCTCCAACGAGACGGATTTCGGTGCAGACATCCCGGTCTCGACGGTGCCCGCCGGACCCTTTCCGAACGGGCTCTAGCCCCTTCGCCGGGCGTACTTCGAGGCCGGGGTGGCCCTCGAAAAGGCCCAGCTGCGAATGCCCTTGATCTGCTGTTCCATGGTCTCCGAAAGGGGCACGATTTTACTGATGGCGGCAGAGAGATCGCGTTGGGAGAACATACGCCCTTCGTAGTAGGCTTCCGTCCGGGCGCTGATGACGGCCTGTTCGATTTCGGCGCCGTTCCAGCCCTCGGTCATGACCGCGAGCATTTTGAAGTCGAAGTCATCGGGGTTGGCGCTGTTCTTGAGCAGGTGGATGCGGAAGATGTCGTTGCGTTCCGGTTCGGTGGGCAGGTCACAGAAGAAGACCTGGTCGAAACGGCCTTTGCGGATGATCTCCGCGGGCAATGCCTGGATGCGGTTGGCGGTGGCCGCGATGAAGATGAGGGGAGGCTTTTCCTGCATCCAGGTCAGGAAGGCGGAGAAGATGTGGGAGTCGATCTTGAGCCCTTCCTCCTCGATCCCGAGGGCATTCTCGATCTCGTCCAGCCAGAGGATCGCCGGCGCCACCGATTCGATGGTCTTCAGCGCCTTGTGGAAGGCCTCCTCCGGAGTCCCGTACATGCCCGAGAACACCAGGTTCATGTCGAGACGGAAGAGGGGAACCTGCCACAGCGAACTGATTACCTTGACCGCCAGGCTCTTGCCGCAGCCACTGACCCCCATCATCAGCAACCCCTTCGGCACCGGCACCCCCGCCGCCAGGGCCTCCCGGGAAAAGAGATGACGCCTCTTGTTCAGCCAGTCCTTCAGGTTGTCCAGGCCGCCCAGCCCCGAAATGTCCCACCGGGGCGGCGAGAATTCGAGGAAGCCCGACTTCTTGACGATGTTCCGCTTCTCCGTGAAAATCTCTTCGAGCAGTTCGTCTTTGCTGGCGTGGCTGTGCTGAGCGACGCGGTGCACGACGTGACGGATCTCCGTTTCCGTCATTCCCTTGAGGGCCAGGATCACTTCGCCGAGGGCCTCCGTGGAGATGACGTAGCCCGGGTTCTCCCTGCACACCCTCTCGATCTGGGCCGCGATCTCGCTCTCGTCGGGGGGCGGCACCTCGATCAGCTGGACCTCCTTGCGCAGGCTCTCGGGGATCGCCAGTTCGGCCGCCAGGAGGAACACATAGCGCCCTTCGACCTCCCTGCCGCTGTAGTAGATGTGGCGCAGGCTGCGAACCACCTCCGGTCGTTCCAGGAAGGGGGGCAGGTCTTTGAACACGAAGAAGGTGGGCGTTTGGCACCCGACGGCTTCGGCCATGGCGGCGACGGGGTCGCGTGTGGCCTCGGGATCCGGGGCCCCTTCGAGGCCGTTGACACACGTCCACACCCGGATGGGGGGATCCCCGTTCTCGGCCGCGATCCCGGCCAGCGCCTCCATCACGCGTTCTTCCTCGGAGGAAAGCAGGTACACCACGGGGCTCCGGCCTACGACCGCCCCCCGGATCTGGTCCAGCAATACGGACATGGCAGCCACTCCACCTTGGCTACGGCTTGCGTTGCTTCGGCTTGGTCGACGCCCTAGTATGGCAGACCGTCCGGGCTTTGTCCAACACTCCCCCACCTGGAGCCGTAATGCCTCGGCAGCGCGCGGGGGGCTGGCTGCCCGGTCATGGCGGAGGGCAAACCGGAAGGGCTCGGGAATCGGCTCAGCAGGAGCCCTTCGACTGGGCTCAGGGCCTTGAGCAAGGGGTGTGCGGACGCACCCCCGCGTCGAAACGGCTTCGCCC
>JAFGRS010000685.1 GCA_016935045.1 Lentisphaeria bacterium
CCATGCGTCGGAATCGCTGTCCACCATCACCGGAATCACTGTTCACCATCGCCGGAATCGCTGTTCACCATGCGTCGGAATCCGCAAACAGCCCACGCAGAGGCCCCGTGCAGATACTCATCGTCCCAGAATTGTCTGTACTCGCGAATCTGTGCCCGCGAGGCCGCGGGCGGTCCAGGCAGATATGGGACGATCAGAAAACGTTCCATGCCTGAGACGCCTGCACGTGGGGGGCATTGGGGGCAAAACAGAAAGCCCCGCTCGGCCGTTTAGGCTTTGCGAGGCTGAAAGGCTGGTGGGCGATGCAGAACTCGAATCTGCGACCTCTTGCGTGTCGAGCAAGCGCTCTAACCAACTGAGCTAATCGCCCGTCGCGTATTCGAAGTATACCATACCGTCCGAACGGCGTCCGTCAAGGCTCGGGAGCGCGAAACCGCATTTGCCGCGCCTTCGGTTCCCGCACCGGGAAAGTCGCTCATTCGACGGCGCCCTTGGGGGCGGGGACGTAGGGTTCCTCCAGGTCCTTCATTTCAAGGACCTGGTAGAAGATCTCCTGCAGCATCTTGAGGATGACGCCGCGGGCTTCGAGGCTGATCTGGACATCGCCGAAGGCATCGGTGAGTGCCAGCCAGTAGCTTTCCACGTCGCCTGCCATGACCTCGTGGGAGTTGCTCTGGGCGATGCCGTTGACCAGTTCCTTCTCGCGGGCCATGAGGGAGTCCCAGAAGACAGGCAGGGTCCCCTCGATGGTGAGGGAGCGGTTCTCCTCGTAGTTGAGCCTGCGGATGAGGCTGTTGAACTGCTGCCGCAGGCGGGGGGTCAGGCGCATGGCGGCGCCGACCTTGGGCCAGTCGATGCGCTGCAGGATCAGGTCGGCGAAGGACATGAGGTGCAGGGCTTCCTGGTTGGCCTGAGTGGCCATGGTTTCGTGGATGGTGCGATCCCGTTTGGCGGCGACGATTTCGCCTTCGAGGCGTTTGTTTTCGAGGCGTTGTTCTTCGTACTTTGCCTGCCATTCGGCGAGGTCGTTCTGGAGTCTTTCGACCTCATTCTGGAGGCGTGTGGTTTCGGCCCTGACGCTGTCGCGGACGCGGGTTTCGAAGGTATTCTGGCTGGTGGTTATGGCTTCGAGTTCTTCGCGGACCTTGCGGGTTTCCTTCTGGAAGCGGTCTGCCTTGAGGATCTGGGCATCCAGGTCTGTCCGCAGCTGCCGGCTGAGCTTCTTGTGTTCCTGGCCCTCGGTGTTGGCGGTCTGGAAGTCCTGCCGCAGCCGTTCCACCTCGGTGGTCAGTTGCTGGTCGCGTTTTTCGCTGCGGCCGAGGGCCGCCTCCAGTTCCTTGATGCGCTCGACGAGGAGGGTATTGCCCTGGGAGTCGTCGAGGATCCGGTCCGCCTGTTCGTCGGTGAACTTCAGGGGGCTGAAGCCCAGAAGGATGCGCCACTCCGGCAGCTCATCGATGGAGAAGAACGTCTCGAACTGCGTCTCGGGAAGCACGTAGTCTTCCTCGCCGAGCCCCTTCTCTTCGCGATAGGCCTTGTACTCGTCGGAATGGAAGTAGTCCTCGAGCTTCTTGTGCAGGGCTTCATGGACGGGGTACCACACCGCGAAGAGGCCGCTGGTGAAGGCCTGGGAGTACTCCGTCTTTTCGGCCTCGCGGAGGATGCACTTTTCGAAGCGGGGGCGTCCCTTGGGGTCGAGGCGGTGGCCTCCCGCGGTGGCCTGCTTGAGCAGCTGGGCGTTGGCCTGGAGGAAGGTTCGCAGGCTGGACCACGGCACGTCGCCGAGCATGCGGGCGAACAGGTCCTTCGTGTTGACACGTTGGAGCTTTTCGCTATTTTCCAACATCCAGGAGGTACTCCTTGTTGAGGAAGTCGCGCACCGTGACGATGATGGCGGCGGCCATCTGCCGGCGCAGGGAGAAGTCGATCTTCTTCATGGCTCCGCCGAGTGCCATGGCGGCATCGGGGTTTCCTCCCTCGGCTGCCTTGCGGGTGATCTGCCGGCAGAGGACGAGGGCTTCGCGCCAGCGTTGGTCCTGGCACAGGTGTGCGCACCGACTCATGGGGTCATCCGCCTGGGGCGGCGCCTCGCCGTCAGCGGGCTGCACCTTGGCATCGGCGACGGCCTTGGCGGCACGGGCCGCCGCCTTGGCCTGGCGCTTCTGCTCCTTCTTCCCGACGACTTCGACTTCCTCGGAAGACTCTGCGATTCTGGCTGTGAATCTGGCCATGCGTGCCGGGCGTTGAGGGCTGACAGAACTTGCTCCGCTGCGCAGGGTCACCTCATCCTACCCGACGCAGAGGCATCCAACCGGAGCACCGATCCAAACTGTTTGAGCGTCCTCAGCCCTTTCGGGGGAGCCGGGGCCGCCGAGTCCCATGGAGGCGCGGACCGGATTCGAACCGGTGAATAAAGGTTTTGCAGACCTCTGCCTTACCACTTGGCTACCGCGCCACTCTGGCAAGACCTGTAATATCCACGTGAACCGCGCCTTTTCCAACCCCGCGGCCGCCTTTTTTCGAGGCCGGAGAGCAGCCGTGAAGGGTTTTCCGGGCACGACGGACACCGCGGGACCGGACGGAAGGGAAATGCCGGGGGGCCATGCGGCATGGTGGGGCGTGGCGGCGGCCGGTCCGGCATGGCCACATGGCGGGGTTGCGACGGGCCGTGCGGCGCCAGGCGGCGTCCGAGGCTGAGAACACCTCACTCGGCATTGCACCCGTGTGTCGGACGCTTCCGGGCGCCGGTGGGAGTGACTCGTGCTACCCGCTTGTCGGCAGATGGTCCCCTTCGTGTTCCTGCGCGTGTTTCGCTATGGCCACAGAACTCGGTTGGAATGGGAGTGTGGACCAGGCGTCTCGCCGGTCTCTCCGGCAGCGCAGGCGGGACGCCCGCGCCACTCTGGGCACATCCAACCGAGTTCTGTGGCCATAGGTGTTTCGCAGTTCGTGAATAGAATAAGGTCAGCGGACGGGACGGGCAAGGGGTATGGTGAAGAGAGAAGCATGGCCCGCGTGGTCTTCCGGTGGCGCCGTCTCTTCCGCTTTGCCGGGGAGGGGGTGCCGCGGAGGAAGGCCGTTTTCCCCGGGGGCCTGAGACGGAGCATGGGTATGCCGGACAATGGTGTGGGCGATGGCGGCTTTCTGCCGGTGGAGGACGAGCACGTCCGGCGTGAGAAAGCCAAGGCTCGGGCGCTGCGCGTTTCGCAGTGGTGGAAGAACCGGCTGGGGGAGGGGCGTTGTCACTACTGCAGGGGGAGCTTCCCGCCGCGGGAGTTGACCATGGACCACGTGGTGCCGATCATCCGCGGGGGGCGCAGCACGCGGGGCAACGTCGTGCCCTGCTGCAAGGCGTGCAACAACCGCAAGAAGCACCTTCTGCCGGTGGAGTGGGAGGAGTACCTTGTCCGGCTGGCGAAGGAGGGCAGGGAGAGAGAGTGAGTTGTCCCGGAGGAACATCGCCCGCCATCGTGCGCATGGTCCGGGGATCTTCTGTGCTCGGGGATCGCCGCTGGGAGAGCGCCTCCCGCGTTGGGGGACCTACGGCGTGTTGCGGAATTCCAGGTTGTCCACGTAGAAGACGCTGTGTCGGGTGGCTTCGCTGACGAAGCCGACCCAGGTGATCTGACGCCACTCCCTGTGTCCCAGCGCCAGTGCCGGGAAGGCGCGCGGTTCCTGGCCTTCGGCCGTCACGGTCAGGTCGAATCCCGTTTCCGCGGCCCGGGGCCCGAGTGGGCAGGTGATTTCGACGTGGATCCAGGTTTCGCTGGGCACCGTCATGAGCACGGTTTCGCCATGGGTCAGGGTACCGTCTTCGCGAAAGCGGATTTCCGGTCCGACCTTGTAGCCGTTGCCCTCGTGCTGGCGCCACTCGTGCCAGAGTCGGGCGCCGGGATGGAGGCGGACATCGAAGGCTGCGGCGACGCTGCCGCGGCGCCAGTTGACGGTATAGACCAGGTGGGGTTGCCAGGGGTGTTCGAGTCCGTCGGCGTCGGTGAACTTGAGGGACCGGCTGCCGGGTCCCCGGCAGGTGTCGGTGCTCACCCGGATGGTGGCCTGGCCGGCCTCATTGGCCTGGGCGAGTGCCGGCTTGGCGCCGGGTTCGGCGGTCTCGAAGCCATCCACGATCTCGCGCCGGGCGGCTGCGCGCGGTCTGACCGAGGGTGGTTTCATGTTCGGGTCGAGTTCGCGGTGGGTGACGCGCTCCGGGCGGGACGTCCATTCGGCGGGCCCGTAGAGCCCCGCCATCCGCAGGCTGGGAAGGGGCTCGATCATCATCATCATGGCCGGTGAGCCCGGGCGCAGGCGGAAGTCGCCATTGACCGGATCGTGGAAGAGTGGATCCTCGATGATGGAATGGCGGTCCTGCCCCATGTCCTCGCGCCATTCCTCGAAGTCGCAGCCCGCGAAATCGAGAGGCAGCCCCCCCACGTCCCAGTAGATGTTGCCGTCCAGGCGGACCTTGCCGTTGGACCAGTTGCCGCCGAGGGGCAGGCCGTTGTCCACCAGGACGATGTTCTTCTCGAAGGTGAAGGAGACATGGTCTTCCTGGCGGGACCGGATGACCTGACCTTCGCGGCTGAAGGCGAGGATGTTGTGCCGCAGCACGTTCTCCCGGCCGTAGTGTTGGTGGAAGCCGCCGGACTTGGTGTTCCAGACCACGTTTTTCTCCATCAGGATCTCGGAGCTGCCCTCGTCCGTGTAGAGTCCCCAGCCCCCGTAGCTGTAGGCCAGGATGTCGTGCATGACGTTGCCCCGCAGGACGGTCCCGGGCGAGGCCCCCAGGCAGTAGATGCCGCCCATGTCGCTGAGCACGCCATTGCCGAGGTGATGGATGTGATTGAGTTCGATGAGGTTGTGGTTGGCGCTCGAGGGGGCGTATCCCCACGACCACCCCACCGAGATGCCGGTGTAGTCGAAGTCGCAGATGTCGTTGCGGCGCACCGTGTGGTGGCTGCTGCGTCCGATCCAGACGCCGACGCCGGCGCGGGCGATGTGTCCACCGTCATGGATAAAACAGTTTTCGACGGTGTTGTTGCGGCAGGCGTTGGTGTCGTTTTCGTTGCTGGTGGTGCCGATCCGGACGCCTCCCGCGCCGAGGTCGTGGAGTTCGCCGCGCAGGAGGGTGCAGTCGCGGGTGCCGGTGTTGAACCAGAGTGCGTATTCGCCGACGTGCGCGACCGTGATGTCTTCGAAGCGGCAGTCGCGTGTGCCGCTGGTTTCGACGGCCGCGCCGAGGGCGGCGGCGGCCTGTCCGTCATGAGCCTTGTCCCGGGGCAGGTGGAAGGTGCTGTGGTGGAAGGCTATGCCACGGAAGACGAGGTGTTCGACGCAGAGCCCCGAGTCGAGATCGCCGGCGAGCCGCAGCAGGCCGTGTGCGACGGGGGCGACCGCGACGAATTCCTCGATCCGTTCGCCTGGAAGGGGCTTGTAGAGCACCCGTCCGGCCTCCCGGTCCAGGTACCATTCCCCGGGGGCGTCCAGGGCCGCGCGCACGTTCTCAATATAGTAGCGTTGCTCTTTCTCCCAGTACCCCATGGGCCAGCCGCTGCCGGCGGTGAAGCGCAGGACATGGGTGTCCGGGTCCAGGGTCTCGATCGAGTGGATGGATGCCGTCCAACTGTGGAAGACGACGGCGTTGCCCTGGCGCAGATCGGGCCAGGCGGCCACGTCCTCGGGGCGGACGCGGAAGCCCAGCCGGCACTCCGGGTCTTTCCACTCAGGGGTATTGCGGGCGGGTCGGGGTTTCAGGGGCTCGACGGCGCGGAAGGTCCCCTCGTTGGGGCTGCGGCAGAGTCTGCGGCGCTGTCCGCCGACGAAGAGCTGACGGAA
>JAFGRS010000686.1 GCA_016935045.1 Lentisphaeria bacterium
GTGCTCCTCTGGGGACCCGGCAACCTGCCGCCGGCCCTGGGCGACCTCCCCATCCTCGCCGTGCATGATTGCCTCGGCCGCGACACCGACCGCGGTCGCCTCGCCGCCCTGAACGATGAACCCCTCTTCCTCATCCTGCCCGAGGGCGCGGCCGCAAATGCGCCTCTCGAACCGGCCCTGACCGGCTCCCCTCCACGCCCGGACCGGCCCGCCGAGGTGGTGCTCCAGGCCGAATTCCCCCTCGCCACACGCAACCTGAGTCGACAGGCACACCAGATCGTCGCCGGACAGCCCGTGACCGTACCGATCTACACCTACAACTTCGGCCCCCGGAACTGCACCGGCGAGGTCGCCTTCGCCAACCTCCCGGCAGGCTGGAAGGTAACCCCCGCCACGTGGTCCGCCACCCTCGCACCCATGGAACGCCACCGGCAGGACGTCATCCTCTCGCCCCCAACGTCCGGACGCGACATCCTCCGCGGCATCCCACTGACCTGCCGGGGCGACTTCGGGCCGGCGGGCACGGCGCATCTCCAGTTCCGTCTCGTCGCCGATCCCACCGGCATCGTACCCACGGAACAGCGCCCCATCCGAAGCGCGCTCCGAGCCGATGCGTGGACGGACAACATCGTCGAAGGGGCCACCCTCACGCATCAGCGGGAGGAGCCCCGGGGCATGCGCTTCACCATGACCTTCGGCGATGCCGATCCCTGGAGTTACCCCTACGTCACCCTCGACCCCGAAGACATCCCCAGTGGCCGCATGCACGGACTCGCCTTCACCATCCAGGTCCATGAAGGCTCCGGCGTCCTGCGCGTTCAGTTCGCCGAGGAGGCCGGCGCCGGCTATATCGTCGACATGCATGCCGATGCGGCGCTGCGGACCCCTCAGAAGGTCCTCGTTGCCTTCGACAACGCGAACTGGGGGGCCTGGAGCAAGCCCGATCCCGACGGGCAGTTACGCCCCGAGGACATCCGCCGCGTCCTGGTGGGCATCAACTCCCACCGCGGCACTACGGTCAGCTACAGCGTCCACGACCTGGCCTGGGTCCGACTCGACCCCTGAGCGCACACCCCGACAAGCCAACCCCCAACCCCAGCCAAGCTGTAACCCGGGCGCAACTCGACACCGTCGCCGTGCGCGTAAACCAATCGACCGGCAGCAAGGCTCGGTCCACACTTTGCAAGGTGTGGACCATGGAACGTAGTGCGCTGTCCCCCAAGTTCCTTTGCGGGCACGGCTCACCGGGAGGTTCGCCCTCCAGAGTCGTAAGCTGCTGGATATCTATAGGATGGAGGGCGAGGTCCCGGCTGATCCGATCCCTCTCTTTCAATAAGGAACAAGCAATCTGCCCGACAGCACAGTAGCGTCACGCACAGAGGCCCGATCCACACTTTGCAAAGTGTGGACCAGAGTACGCAGCGCCAAACACGACGGAGACCATGGCCCGCTGACGTGCAACACGACAGGCAGCGGTTCCGAGACGTGGTGCTGTTCCACAGGACGGCTGCGGAGAATGACTCCGCGGCGTAGGGAAACCGACGAACGAAGCCCCGCCCCGGGCCGCTGACCAACGTCCCGCGAACACTCTCCGGACTGGCGTTTCGGCATCGGCGTGGGGGCTGCGCGCTCGGGATCAGTATTCCTCGAGGTGGTACCATTCCGCGTTCTCGAGCCAGTTGCCCGGCAGGGGCCGGGAGACCAGCTCGATGATGGTGCCGAGAATCTGGTAGTGCATCTTCTCCTGGCCCGCAAGTCGAAGCAGAACCGTCCTGGCGGCCTCGGATTCGGCTTCCGCCGCGGCCTTCTCGTAGAGTTCCCACGACTCCTTCTCGAACCCCTGGGCCTTCTCGTACAGGGCCAACTGCGACATACCGTCCGCGACCTTTGCGCTGCGGTCCCGGATGGCCGTGAAGGCGCCCTTCACATCGCCCAGGAAGGGATCTTCCTCGACGTAGGCCGGGGACTTGTCCTGCATTCTGCGGATGACCTTCTGGTGACGGACTTCCGCGTCGGCCAGGCGTCCCAGGATGGCCTGGAGGCCGGGGTCGCCGCAACCCGCCTTCATCGTGCGGTAGAAGGCCTCGCTGTCCTGTTCACGGCTCAGTGCGAAGGCGAAGATATCCATGGCCGAACTCTCCTTGGCTGGTGGCTGCAAACGACGGCTCAGATGCAGAAGGGCACCACGGCCTCGGGCGCCACGACCCGGAATGTGAACGACTCGGTGAGGTAGAGATTGACGCTCTGGGAATCATGGTTCAGGTAGCCGATGGCGAAGTCCTGGCCGATGGTCAGTTCGAGGTCCCCCCCGCGCAAGGACGCCAGCAGGGCGCCCGTGACCTGCTCGGAGAGGACCACGGGGCCCTGTATCTGGCCCTCCACCAGGCTGCGCAGGGTCCCGCCCTGGGTATTCCGGGACATCAGGCGCCACACCGGAGGCGGGACAACCATGGCCGCGGGACCCTCGATGCCCTCCCGGAGCAGCCGCACCTGCGCGTCCCCGACGGCATCGATGACTCCATGCACCTCCATGGGCAGGGGAATGGGGTCGGCGGCCACGGCCTGCTGAAGCCCCACGATGCCTCCCGGCTCGAAGCCGTTGAGGACTGCCTCGTTCTCGAAGACGGCGATCCTGCGGGCGGCTTTGACGAGGGACTCCAGCTCGACGTCCTTCGCGCCCCGGCCGATGTTGTCCAGCTCCCACTGCTGGACCGCGAAACTGATCCTGGCCTCGACGAGGGGCAGCACCTGGTGTACGCCGAAGCAGACGTCCGCGCGATCCTGTCCCTCGGGGACGGACAGCCGCCCCACCGGCACGCAGGCGAAGTCAATGCCGTGAGGCCCCGACACGTCCACGAAGCGGCGTGCCGACAGACTCGCCGCCAGGGTATCCCGGGCGCTGTCGTCGATGACGGACCACGCGGCAGCGGAAATGGGAGCATGTGATCTCCTGAGGATGTCCATCGTTCCTGTCCTTCCGTATGTGTTTTCCGATCCCAGCGGGATTCTTGTCGTCCCGGGCATGGGGGCCGGTGCGGGCCGAACCCGTGGTCGTCCCCGAGTCCCCATGTTCGGGGGCCGGGTCCTAGCGCCGCAGTCTGCCGATGCCCAATCCGCGTCCGGCGGCGGCCGGCGCGGGTTCCCCGGCGGGTGTGACCTCCGCCGCGCCGCCACCCAGGAACTCCGTCTCGACCTCGGCCGCGCCCTGGCGGTAGAGGGCCTCCTCGTCGGGGGCGAGTTCCTTCAGGAGGCGGAGAAACTCCCCGGCGTGGACCCGTTCTTCGTCGGCGATGTCCTTGAGGACGTTCTGGGCGAGGGTGTTGTCGGTGGACTCGGCGAGCTGCATGTAGAGCTGTACGGCCTCGTACTCGGCAGCCACCATGAACCTCACGGCCCGAATCAACTCCGCTTCGGTCAGTTTCCTGTCGCTGGCCATGCCCGAGAAGGGCGAACCAAAGTCCGGCATCTCTCTCTCCTTTCGTCTCATCCGCGTCACTGCGCCCGCCGTTCGTCCACCGAGACGAGGGCCACCACTCCCCAAACCTCCGGCAACAGCGTCGCCGCGGCCGGGAACCTTCCGCCGCGGTCCGCCCGGCACGGACAGACCGCTCTGTGGGTAAGACCCATGCGGCGCCCACAGGTTGCGCGGTCGAGACCGCGTGCCGCCGACCCTCGGGGCTGCAAAACCCGAACCGGTGCATTGACTCCCGCAACCGGCGCGTTATGCTAACCTTAACGTGATGGACCGGGCCCGCAAGTGGTTCCGGTCATGGGAATGGGTCCGCAGGTTGAGGAGACCGCTCATGGCAGAAGAAATGGTGCGATTCGGTCTGTTCGGGGCCGGCAGTATTGCCATCTATCGGCACGCGCCGGAGATCGCGTCCCACCCCTGCGCGGAGATCGTCGGCATCTACGACCCGATCAAGAAGCGGGCGGACTGGCTGGCGGAGAACTACGGCGGCAAGGTGGTGCGGAGCGAGAAGGCCCTGCTGGCGATGGAGAACGTGGATGCGTTGGTGGTGGCCACCCCCAACGCCCACCATGCCCGCTTGACGATTGCCGCCCTGGAGTCCGGCAGGCATGTGCTCTGCGAAAAGCCCATGGCCACGAGTCTGAAGGATGCCAAGGCCATGATCGCCGCGGCCAGGAAGGCCGGCAGGAAACTCATGATCGGGCACAACCAGCGCCTCATGCCTCCGCATGTCAAAGCCAAGGAACTGCTGAAGCAGGGCGCCATCGGGGATGTCCTCACCTTCCGCACCAGCTTCGGCCACGGCGGTCCGGAGATGTGGTCGCAGGACAAGGGTGCGCACACCTGGTTCTTCAAGAAGGAAGAGGCCTATGTGGGCACGATGGGGGACCTGGGGGTTCACAAGGCGGACCTGATCCGCTGGCTCCTGGACACGGAGGTCGAGGAAGTGGGGGCCTTCGTGGACACGCTGGCCAAGTGCAACGAGAAGGGAGAGCCGATCACCGTCGACGACAATGCCGTGTGCATTCTGCGGATGGCCAACGGCGTCGTGGGCCAGCTCACGGCGAGTTGGACCTACAGCGCCGCGGAGGACAACATCACCATTCTCTACGGCAGCAAGGGCCAGATGATCCTGGGGCGCAACCCCGACTTCCCGGTCGAGGTGATGCTGTCCAACGGCGAGGCGGCGATGTACAAGGTCGGTGCGGTGGCCACCAACGAGGTGCAGGTCCCGAGCGGGATCCCGGATGCCTTCATCGACTGCATCCTGGACGATGTCGAGCCGGAGATCGGCGGCAGGGAAGGACTCCGCGCCCTGGCCATCGTGGTGGCCTGCCTGAAGAGCGCCGAGACCCGCAAGATCGTCAAAGTGGCCTACTGAGCCACTCGTCCGCGCCGGGCCGCCGCACCATTCGGTCCCGGTTGCCCGA
>JAFGRS010000687.1 GCA_016935045.1 Lentisphaeria bacterium
CTTCTGACCGGGGCCACGGGCCTGCTGGGCGCCTATCTGCTCGACCGCCTGCTCGACACGCCCCACGAACTGCACCTCCTGGTGCGGCCCACTCCCGCCGGCACCCCCGGGGAGCGCCTCGGACGGTTGGCGCAGTACTTCCACCGGCCCGATCTGCCGGGGCGCGTGCGGCTGCATTGCGGCGACGTGCTGCGGCCGGGAGTGGACCTGGGGCCGGCTTCCAGAGAGTATCTGCGAGACACGATCACCGACGTCATCCACGCCGCGGCCTGCGTCGCCTTCGAGGGCCCCCTCCAGCGCATCCGGGAGACGAACCTGGGGGGCACGCGGCGGCTGCTCGAAGTGGTGCCCGCCGCGGCCAGGTTCTTTCACGTCAGCACGGCCTACGTGGCCGGCCGCCATGGGGGGCTTTTCCGGGAAGCCGACCTGGGGGTTGGGCAGTCCTTCCGCAACTCTTACGAGCGGAGCAAGTTCGACACGGAAGTGATGATTCGTGAGGCCTTCGCCGAGCGGCCGGGATTGCTGACCGTGTTGCGGCCGGGGATTGTGGTGGGCGAGTCGGGGAACGGCCGCACCTTCCAGTTCCATGGTCTGTACCGCGTCCTGCGCCTGCTCGAGGCCTTCGCCCGCCGTTTCCCCGGGGAGGATTTCTGTCTCACCTACGACCCGGAAGGCACGCAGAACTACGTTGCCGTGGACCAGGTGGCGGAGATGATGGCCGAGATCGTCGCTTCGCCGGAGCTGTGGGGAAGCACCTATCACCTGACCAGCGAGCCGGCGCTCCTCAACGAGCGCTTGCGCGGCATGATCGAGAGCCGCATCCCCGTGCGCATCCGGAACCGTGCTCCCGACGCCGCCTGCCGGCCCCTCAACGCCGCCGGGGTGCGCCGTGCCGCCCCCTACCTGGACTACCTGCACGGGGAAGCCCGTTTCGCCTGCGAGAACCGCAATCGGCTGCGGGCCGCCGCCCGCTGTGCGCCGCTGGACGAGGACCTCTTCGACCGACTGCTGGAGTACTGCCGGCGGACGCGCTGGGGATACGCCCGTGAGTTTCGCCGCTGACTACATGAACGGTTTCCTGAAACGCCACCTGGGCCGACCCCTGCTCGACGGCCTCGACCACTACTCGGCGTGCTTTGCCATCCATTTCCGGGACCTGGAGCGGTCCTGGCACGTCGACGTCGTCAACGGCCGCCTCCAATCGGTCACTCCCGTGGCCGTCCCGGAGCGCCCCGTCGTCTTCGAGATCGACGCAGAGACATTCCGCGAAATCGTCGCCGCCAGGCTCTCCCCGCAGGCCGCCTTCTTCGCCCGGCGCACGGACATCCGGGGCGACCTTTTCCAGGGCCTGAAGACCGCCAAGGTCCTATCCCTGTTCTTCCAGAAGTACCCCTGCCGGGAGACCTCGCCATGACTTCCCGACGCTCTGCCTTCGCCGGGGAGGTGCTCCCGGCGCCGATCCCCGGGGGGATCGTCCTCGAAGCGGTCTGCACCTACCGCGAGGACGCGGACACCGACCGCCTGGTCGTCGTCTTCCCTCCCCATCCCTGCCTGGGCGGCGACAACGACAACAACGTGGTGGACTCCGTGGTTGCGGAAGCGGCGGCGCGGGGGCTCCTGGGGGTGACGTTCGACTACCCGGGCACGCGTACGGGCCGGATCGGCGGCAGGGACCTGTTCGCCTACTGGGAAGAGATGGAGGCGCGGCAGGATTTCGGTGCGGTGGTGGCGGACGCGGTGTGCGTGGTCGACCGCGTGACTGCCAGTTTCGGGTGCCGGGGGCCCGTCTTCTTCGTCGGCTACTCCCTGGGGGCCTGGATTGCCATCGAGACGGCGGAACGCTGCCGTGTCGACGGCATGGTGTGCATCTCCCCGCCGCTGCTGCAGCCGGGGTTTCCCGCGGCCCCGGGCGGGGGCATTCCCCTGACCTATGTCGGCGCGCCGCGGGATCCCTTCTGCCCGCTCGAAGCCCTCGAGGCGGCCGCGCGCCGGGACGCGGCGACGCTGATCGTGCTGGAGAGAGCGGAGGACCACTTCTTCCGCGGCCTGGAGGGAGACGTCGCGGCGCGGGTCCTGGACGCGTTGCCCGCGAACGGAAAGGAGAAGCGTACGTGAAGGCCGTCACCGTCATCATCGGGCATCCCGCGGCGGAGAGCTTCTGCGCCGTGCTGGCCCACTCCTATGCGCAGGGCGCGCGGGATGCCGGCGCGGAGGCGCGCGTCGTGGACCTGCGATCCATGCGTTTCGACCCGGTGCTCTGGGAGGGGTACCGCAGGACCCAGGAGCTCGAGCCGGACCTGAAGGCTGCCCAGGAGGACATCCTGTGGTCCCGGCATCTTGTCTTTGCCTTTCCCATCTGGTGGGGCACTCCGCCGGGACTGCTGAAGGGATTCATCGACCGCGTGTTTCATCCCTCCTTCGCCTTCAAGTACGACGGTCCGAGGGCCCTCTTCCAGAGGAAACTGCTGGGGGGGCGTTCGGGGCGCATCCTGTGCACCCTGGATTCCCCGCCGTTGTACTATCGCTTCGTCATGGGCGCCCCGGGGCTGCGCATGATGAAGCGGTCGGTGCTCGGTTTCTGCGGTGTGCGCCCGGTCCGCTCGACGCTGGTGGGCTCGGTCAAACTCGCCGACGAGGCGAAGCGCCGGCGCTGGATCGACCAGCTCCGTCGCCTCGGCGAGAAGGAGGCCCGCCGCCCATGAGGAGATACCCTGCCGTCTGCCGGGTCTCCGCCGCCGCGGCCGCCGCGGCCGTCGCGGGGCTGTGCGGCTGCCGTCCGGACAGGGCGTCTCCCGCCGCAGCGCCGTCTTCCGTCTCGTCCCCCGTCTCGCTGCGCGTGGCCGTCCTTCCCGACCTGGATTCGCTGCCGATCCGCGCCAGTGCCGAGGACCTGGCGCAGGGCACGGGCGCCTGCCGCATCGTACTGGTGCCCGCGGCATCGGCGGCCGAGCGCGACCAGCTGCTGCAGGCCGAGAAGGTGGACGCCCTGGTGACCGACCCGGTGGCCCTGGCCCTCTGCAACCGGGAAGGCATTCGCGTCCGGGCCGTGCGTCACTCCATGGTCCCGGCGGCGGGCCATCCCCAGTTCCGCATCCTGGCGGCACCCGGCAGCGGCCGGCGTACTCCGCGGGACCTGGCCGGCGCGCGAATCGGGGTCTCCGAAGGGACCATCGTCGAGTTCGTTGTGGTTCGCGCTCTCGATGCTGCCGGCGTACCCCCGGGGCAGGTGAACCTGGTGGCGGTTCCCTCCATCGCCGCCCGCATGACCCTCCTGGTGGACGGCAAACTCGATGCCGCGGCGATGCCCGAACCCCTGGCCACGCTGGCCGAAACCAGGGGGGCCATCCCCATCGGCGACAGCATCGACCATACGCCCTTCTGCTGCAGCGTGATCGCGGTGCGAACGGCTGTCCTTCGGGACCATCCCGAGGCCGTCAGGACCTGGCTGCGGTCCCTCGATGACGTTGCCCGCCGTTTCAACGCAGACCCCGGGACCTGGCGCGCTGCCGCCATCGAGGCAGGCCTGCTGCCCCCCGACGCGGTTCCCCGTTTCCGCTTCCTGCCCTATCCCGTCGGGAGTGTTCCGGAGGCCGCGGTGTACCGTGCGGCCGCGGAGTGGCTGCGGCAGTGCGGCGTGCTCGCGGACCCGCCTGCCTACGAAGACGTCGTCACGGAGGGGTTCCTGCCACCGCGCGATGATTGAACTGGACGGCATCACGTTTGCCTACCCCGGCGGGGACCCTCCCCTCTTCCGGGACTTCCATTGGCGGGTGTGTCCCGGCGAGACCTGGGCGGTGGTGGGGCCTTCGGGGACGGGCAAGAGCACGCTGCTGCAGGTGATGACCGGCCTGCTGCTGCCCCAGCGGGGCTGCGTCCGGGCCGACGGCCGGCCATTGCACACCCCCAGTACCCGCACTGCCCTCGTCTTCCAGGACTACGAACTCCTGCCCTGGGCAACCGTCCGCGCCAACGCCGAACTCGGCCTCCGCATCCAGCGCCGCCGGCACCTCCGGCGCCAGGGAGAAGCCGCGGTCCCGGACCGGGCCGCCCGGCGTCGTCTCGTCGCTGCCTGGCTGGAACGCCTCGGCATCGCCGAACTCGCCGAGCGCTATCCCCACCAGCTCTCCGGCGGCCAGCGGCAACGCTGCGCCCTTGCCCGTGCCTTCGCAACCCGACCCGCCAGACTCCTCATGGACGAACCCTTCTCCGCCCTCGATGCGGCAACGCGCGAGAAGCTGCAGGTCCTGACACTGGACCTGTGCGCGGGCGAAGGGGTCTCCGCCGTCCTTGTCACCCACGCCATCGAGGAAGCCATCTTCTTCGGGCAACGCCTGTTGCTGATGCGGCCGGGCCGACCGGTCCGCACGGAGATCGTGGACAATGCTCACGACTGCCGCGAGTCGTTCCGGTCGTCGGCGGAGTTCCTGCGGCGCTGTCGTGCCCTCCGGGAGAAGCTGCCATGAAGCGTGTCCGCAAGCGGGATGTGGCTGCGGCCGGGGTGGTGGCCGCGGTCCTGTGGCAGGTGGCGGCGATGGCGTTGCGGCGTCCCGTGCTGCCGTGTGTGGGCACCATTCTGGCGGCCTTCGTGCGCGAATGCGGCGGGGAGTTGCCGCTGCATGCGGGGGTGAGTCTGCTGCGTGTGCTCAGCGGCATTGCGCTGGCGTTGGTCCTGGCGTTGCCGGCGGGTCTTCTGGCCGGACAGAACGCGCGCGCGGACCGTTTGCTGTCCCCCTTCCTCTACCTGTTCTATCCGGTGCCCAAGGTGGTTTTCGTTCCCGTCCTGCTGCTGGTCCTCGGGGTCGGGAACCTGCCCAAGGTCCTCCTCATCGCGCTGATCCTCTTCTGCCAGGTCGTGGTCCTGGTCCGTGACAGCGCCCGATCCATCCGCCCGGAGTTGATTGCCAGCGTCCGGGCCCTCGGCGCCGGCCCGGTGGCCCTGCTGGCCGTGGTCTACCTCCCCGCCTCCCTGCCCGCCATCTGCAGCGCCCTGCGGCAGTCCATCGGCACGGCCATTGCCGTTCTCTACATCGCCGAGCTGTTCGCCACACGCTGGGGATTGGGGTATTACATCCACCTCCATGGCAGCACCCGTTTCGACTATCCCGCCATGTACGCCGGCATCCTCGCCATGGCGGCCATCGGAGTCGCCCTCTTCCTCACGGTGGACGCCCTGGAACGGCGCCTGACCCCCTGGCGCAGTGCCAGCGCAACATAGGGGAGAACGTAGCGCTACGCGCAACTGGGGACCATGGACCATGGACCATGGACCATGGACCTTTTCATGCCAGAAACGTCAGGCACTTGCCCAGCGTCATGGCCGGCGTGGATGCGAGCAGGGCGATGAAAGCCGCCGGAATGCCAGCCTCAGACGTCCTTGCACGTCTGCTCAGAACACCTGCGCAGGCGGACAATGAGCGTGACACCAGGTAGGCGCCACGAGCCGAGTGGCGCCAAGTCCCGCTCGGCTCGCGGGACCTACTTCAGGCTGCCTTGTGGTGTCAATCCCGCTTCCGCCGGCTAAGGTGTTCTGAGCCTGCGGACTACCGACCATCGACCTCGGGCCTCCGATGACGCTGGAGCCCGCCGTTCCCGGCGGTATTTCGAGATTGCCTCCGGCGGCCGGTGGACCAGGCTGGCCCCCCGACTCCCCGTTCCAGCGGCCCGCACCGGTGGCTCCAGTTCCTCAGTACCGGATGGGGCGCAGGGCGGCCCCGCGGAGTATGGTAGATACGGGTCGTCCCACAATAGTCTGGAGCGCCCGCGTCCCTGCGGGCACACCTTCGCGAGGAACGGTCATTCTGAAACGATCCGTGTACCCGGCCGGTACCTTGGGGGGCACGCGAGCTGCCCCGGGGTGCGGTCCACAGGGCGTCGCAGGCCAAGGAGGTTGCAGGCATGGATTGGAGGTCCTTCGGCGAACCCCGCGAGTGTCGCCTGGTGCTGGCCCTGGCGGACATCGCGCGCTTCCGCCGGGCGGCTGAGGGGCGTCCGGACCGGGAGGTCTTTGCCTTTCTGGACGCATTCTACCGTCTGGCGGCAGACCATGTGGCCAGGGCGGGAGGCAAGGTGGTCAAGGCCATGGGGGACGGGGTCCTGATGGTGTTCTCACCCGACCGGGCCCAGGAGGCAGTGACCGAGCTGCACGCACTGCAGCACGATGCCATCGGCCTCTGGGGGAAGCAGGGCCCCCCGTGCGAGGTGATGCTGAAGCTCCATCTCGGAGACGTCGTGGCCGGCCCCATGCAGCCGGAGGGCCGCTTCGACGTCATCGGACGGGCGGTATGCGACCTGTTCTGCATGCCCGCCCAGGGCCCACACCTCTCGGCCGAACTGGTGCATCACCTACACCTGTGAGGCCCCATATGCAGCTCTCCGGCCAGACCCGACGCATCGCCTGTGCCGCGATGGCGATGGCGCTGGCCGCGATCACGCAGGGCTGTCTTCTCACGCGACTGCTCACCATGCCCATGCGCGTGGGCGGCGCCGTCCTGACCATCGTCCCCTGCGCCGGGGATGCCGCCCACGAGGGCATCGACGCAGCCGCCAAAGCCCTCGACGACATCCCCCTCTGAGGCCGCGAGGACGCGGCCGCGCCAGGGGGCATGGCCGCGCCAGGGCGGGTCAGTCCTCTAATTTCACTTTAGCGGCTTTGGCAATGGACCTGGGCTGGATTCTCTTTCTGTCCAGCCGAGTTCGTTTCCGATCCGGCGCTGCACCCGTTCTTCGGGCGCTTCCGGGCGCCGGCAGGAGTGACCCCTGCAACCCGCTTGCCGACAGATCGTACTGTTCGCGTCTCTTGGCGTGTTCCGCGCTTCACGAATGGACGAGGTTGGTGTTTGCGGACGGAGAACACGGTGACGTTGGCGGAACCGGCTTGGGCATGGAGCGCGAGCGTCCTCCCGGGCTTCCCGGCGTTGACGGATGC
>JAFGRS010000688.1 GCA_016935045.1 Lentisphaeria bacterium
GGGGTGATCGTGGCGGACTA
Organism: Lentisphaeria bacterium; assembly: GCA_016935045.1. Classification (GTDB taxonomy): domain Bacteria; phylum Verrucomicrobiota; class Lentisphaeria; order Oligosphaerales; family JAFGRS01; genus JAFGRS01. The sequence continues at coordinate 21 of JAFGRS010000688.1, forward strand.
CAGCGGCGAGGTCCCCGCCGCGGATGCGCCGGTCGAGCTGCGGCCCCCGGGGCGCGAGTCCGCCGGCCCCCTCGAAATGGAGGAGGCCACGGCGGTCCGCATTGCGCTGGCCTGCCGGCGGGACCTGCTGGTCGCACTGGCGGAAGTCGAGGATGCACAGCGGGACGTCATGGTCGCGGCGGACAACCTGCGGGCGGAGTTGACGCTTCTCGGCCGGGCGCATGCGGGCGAGAGCCGCGGCATCGGTTCGGCGGGGCAGACGAACGCTGCCGTGGACCTGGAAGAGACGTATGCCTCGGCGCTGCTGGATCTGGATCTTCCCTTCGAGCGCACGCAGGAACGCAATGCCTATCGCGACAGCCTGATCCGCCTGGAGAAGGCGGTGCGCGATCTTCAGGCTCTCGAGGATCAGATCAAACTGCAGGTGCGGGATCGCCTGCGGGGTCTGCAGGAGTCCCGGGAGAGCGTGTTCATCCAGACCCAGGCGGTTCGTCTGGCGGAGAAGCGGGTGCGCAGCACGGACCTGTTCCTGCAGGCGGGCCGGGCGTCGATCCGGGATGTCCTCGAGGCCCAGGACGATCTGGTTGCGGCGCAGAACAGCCTGAGCACCGCGCTGGTTGCCTACCGGGTAAGCGAGTGGCAGTTGCAGCGCGACATCGGCAAACTCGAAGTCACCGCGGACGGGTTGTGGACGGAATACAAGCCGGAGAGGTAGCACGGATGGCAGGCAGCATGGCGAGACGAATCGGGCGTGTGGTGGCTTGGCTGGTGGTCCTGGCGGGGCTCGGGGCCCTGGGGTACCACTACCGTGACCGGTTTCCCGGGCTGTCGGGCCCGAAGGTGGACACGGGGCCGCTGACGGTGGCGGTTGCCCAGGGGCCTCTGGTGATCAGCGTCAGGGAGTCCGGCACCATCAAGCCGAGCGAGTTGACGGTCATCAAGAACATGCTCGAAGGCCGCAGCACCATTCTGTTCCTCGCCCCGGAGGGCGAACGGGTCAGCAAGGGCGATCTTCTGGTGGAGCTGGATGCGACCAAGCTGTCGGATGAACGGGTGGAGCAGGAGATCCGGGTGCGCAATGCGCAGGCGTCGCTGATTCAGTCCGAGGAGAACCTTGCCGTCGTGCGCAACAAGGCGAAGGCGGACATGGAGAAGGCCCAGTTGACGCTCGAATTCGCCAGGGAGGACCTGAAGAACTACCAGGAAGGAGAGTTCCCGAACCAGAAGAAGGAGTTGGAGGGCAAGATCACCCTGGCCCTCGAAGAGGTCCAGCGCTCCACCGAGAAGCTGGCCTGGTCCCGCCAGCTCTTCGAGGAGAAGTACCTCTCCGAAACCGAGCTGCAGGCCGACGAACTGGCGGCGAAGAAGTCGGCCCTGGACCTGGAGTTGGCCCGGAACCGTCTGCAGCTCCTCGAGGAGTACACCTACAAACGCCAGATCGACAAACTGAGCAGCGACGTGACCCAGGCCGAGATGGCCTACGAACGGATGGAACGCAGCACGGCGGCCGATGTGCGCCAGGCCGAGGCGACACTCGAAGCACGGCAGCTGGAGACGAAACGGCAGGAGGAAAAGCTGGTCAAGATCGACGAGCAGATCGGCAAGGCCAAAATCGTGGCCCCGACGGACGGAATTCTGGTGTACGCCACCAGCACCCAGATCAGTTGGCGGGGCAGCAACGAGCCGCTGGCCGAGGGGCAGGAAGTGCACGAACGCCAGGAGCTTATCCACCTGCCCGTGGCCGATACCTTCACCGCCGTGGTCAAAATCCACGAGTCCAGTCTGAAGAAGATCTACCCGGGACTGCCCGTCCGCATCACCGTCAGTGCCCTGCCGGGGCGGGAACTGATGGGCAAGGTCACCAAGATCGCCCCGCTGCCGGACCCGCAGAGCATGTTCATGAACCCGGATCTGAAGCTCTTCACCACCGAGGTCGCCATCGAGGGGGGCGGGGACGTCCTGCGCACCGGGATGACCTGCGAGGTCGACATCGTGGTGGAAAAGCACGACAACGCGATGTCGCTGCCGGTGCAGTGCGTGGTGCGCGAGGGCGGCCGGCCGGTGGTCTACGTGATGGAGGGGACGAACCAGGTTCCCAAGCCGGTGGAGATCGGCCTCGACAACAACCAGGTGGTTCACATTCTCTCCGGTCTCTCCCCCGGCGAAGAGGTCCTCTTGACGCCTCCCCTGGGCGCCGCCAGCGCGGCGGACCATACCGCGGCCATGGGGGATGTGGAGATTCCGGACCGTCCGCTGCCGGGAACGCGCAACGGAGGCGGTGGTCCCACGGCGCCTGTCGGCCCGCGCCCGGGCGAGGGACCGGGGGACGCGGGGGCGGAGAACATCCCGGCGCGGCCCGCCGCGGGCGACGCAGCCGCCGGCAGACCGCCACGGCAGGACGGCGGGGAGAACGGCGCGGGAGCCGGCGGACCGCAGCCGCCTGCCGGCGCGGAAGCGGGCGAGGGGGGCGGCAGAGGGCCCCGGCGCGGGCAACGGCCGCCCATGACGCCGGAGCAGATGCAGCAGATGCGGGAGCGGTTCGAGAAGATGACGCCCGAGGAACGCGAGGCCGCCCGCAAGCAGTTTGAGGACCGTCGGCGGCAGGGACGTCAGGGCGAGGGAGGCGGCGAATGACGGCTGCTCCCCGAGAGACCACGCCCGGGTCGTCCCCATCCTGGGCGGTTCAGATCGGCAATCTGCGCAAGACCTACCGCATGGGCACGCAGGAAGTGCATGCCCTGGCCGGCGTCTCGATGCAGGTGCCGCGCGGAGGCTTCTGGGCGGTCATGGGGCCCAGCGGTTCCGGCAAGAGCACCATGCTGAA
>JAFGRS010000689.1 GCA_016935045.1 Lentisphaeria bacterium
CAACCGTGCGGCCGGCCCCCGGCTACGGACGCCCCGCCTTCTACGAAAACGCCTTCCTGGCCTTCGGAACCGGTACGCAGGACACCGATCTCGTCAAGGTCGGGATCAAGTTCATCCGTTCCACGGCCGTGGTCCTGAGCGGGGAGACCCGGGGCAGGACTCTGGCAGAACAGAGCCTCGCCCCGGCAGCGGCGCTGCCCTGTCCCTGAGCCTCGAAGCGGACCTCGTGGCAGGGAGGATGGTCGTCCGGATCGGCGGGAACACCCTCGAAGCTCGCCTCGACCGGCCCCTCGGCCCGGTCACCCACGTGGGGCTGTGCACGCTCAATGCCGTCAGCGATTTCAGCGCCGTGACCGTTGCCGGCGAGTGAGGTCCGAAAAGGGAGCCCGGAGCCTCAGATGTCCTTACCCGGCGGCGGAACCGGCGGAAGCGGAATTGGCAGCACAAGAGGCAGCCTGAAGTAGGTCCCGCGATCCGAGCGGGACTTTCTTGGGGATTGCGCCACTCGGCTCGTGGCGCCTACTGTCGGTCTCGCGTTCTTCGCCCTGCCGCTAGCGGACCGCCGGCAGGGCATCGAGGAGGCAAACGCTCGAGATGCTCCGGGTGGCCTGGTTGTCCGTGAAGCGCCAGACGATTCTCTTGTCGGGGGTGACCTCGACCAGCGGCACGCCCTTGCCGTATTGTCCGTGTCCCAGCCAGTTGCAGAACACGGTGTTGCCGTTGGGCAGGCGTTGCACCCCGGCGGCCCACCGGAAGTTGACCTCGGGAACATCCGCGGCACGCAACTGCCAGACGATTCGGTCCGCCGGGTCGACTTCCGTGACCAGGCAGTCGTCGCCGCCGGCGACCAGCGTGTTGCCGTTTTCCAGCCGGACCGCCGTGAAAGGGCGCCCTACGTTCGTGATCTCGCGCAGGACCGTTCCGTCCGGGGTGTACTCACGGACCACGGCTTCCTTCGGATGGGCCACGAGGACATTCCCCTCGGGGGTCACCCGGATGTGGCGCATGTGGTAGTGCGGGTTCTGGGTCGTGCTCGTCAGGGGCGTCTCCTGGACGATCTCCCCGCCCGGAGTCACCACGATCACGCGGCACGCTCCGCATTCCCCCAGCGCCGTATTGCCGTTCGGCAGCCGCTGACACCCGTGCACCGCGCCCTTCACCCCAAACTCCCACACCGTCTCCTTACGGGCGTTCACCTCCCGGACTCCCCCACCCTCCTTCGTGATATAGGAGAATAGCACATGGCCGTCCGGCAGGGCCCAGACATCCTGACAGCCGGGCGCGGCGACCTCCCAGACGCAGCGACCGTCCCCGTCGAAGCGCAACACCTTGCCTTGCCCATTGTCCGTACACAGGAACTCATGGCGAACGCTTCCGACGATCGCCGTCCGGGCCTCGGGGGGCGGCTCCGGCCCGGGTGGCGCACTGAGCAGACGGCGAACCGCGTCGGGCGCCATGCCGACCTTCTCGATGACCCGGGTCACGTCCACGGCCCCGACCTCCCCCTCTTCCCGGGCCGCCATGGCCGCGGCGATGCCGGCGGCATGACCCAGCCACAGCATCGTGCGCTGCAGTCGCACGCTGGCCGCGGCTACGGGGTCGAATCCGGCGCCGCGGCAGGCGACGAGGACGTTCGCCCAGCCTTTCGGGATCAGGCAGCGGTAGGGTATTCCGTAGGGCTTGACCGGGATGGACCCGCCGGCCGGTCTCGTTCCATGGGTGTCGACCCCGTGCGCTGCCAGGGCGATCATGTCCCGATGCGGCTGTCCCGTGAATCCCGCTCGCAGATCCTCGGGGCAGAGCATGTACTCTGCCTCGATCCGGTACCCCTCCCGGATCCCGAGCAGAGATGCGGTCTCCGCGAAATGGTACCCCTTCCAGTCGCCCGGACCGGACCGCAGCCAGGCCCAATGCCGACGCACCAGCTCCTGGCATTGCCGCAGGGCCTCGTCGTACCCGAGGTCCACGAGTTCCCTGCCCGGGAGCGTCGGCAGCATGTTGACGATCCGGTCTCCGTTGGGCAGTTGATGGTTGCAGGACGTCCGCTGCAGCGGCTCGGCCTGGAGCACGTCCTCCGCCTCCGTCCCCGCCCGTGTCACCCGATAGCACAGGCTGATGCCGTTCAGGTCTCTGGCGAGGTGGACCTGGCAGCCGATGGCGCGGCACAGGTACACATCACCGGTGGCATCGACGAATACACTCGCGCCAATCGTATGGCGGCTTCCGTCCCGGGCCACGACCTCCACGGACCGCACCCTCGGCTTCTCGGCCCGGGCCGCCGTGAAGGCCGTTTCCAGCAGTACCGTGACCCCGTGGCTGCGCAGCATCTCCAGGACCGCGGCGGCAAACCCGTCCGGATCATACACCACCCGGTTCCGGCCGACCGTCAGAGTAGACTCGTAAGACAGCAACGGGTCGATTGTCCAGCAGTGGTAGGGAACGCTCCCGAGCCGCCGGGCAATTCCGGCCTTTCCCTCCGCCGCCAGCCGGTCATAGATCTCCCTGGCGATGTCCTCGGCAGGGGTTGCGCCCCACAGGCATACCAGCCCCGCCGTCCCCGTTCCGCCGAGGACCCGTTCCTTCTCGACGAGAACCACCTGCGCGCCCTCTCTGGCGGCGGCCAGGGCAGCGGCCACGCCTCCGCTCCCTCCCCCGATGACGCAGACGCCGGTCGCGAACTCGACTCCCCGACCCAGACCGGCGTAGAACACAAGACCCAGAACACAGATGCGCAGTCGCGAGATCATCCTGTCACCGCCATGCTGTCGAAAATGGGCTCAGCCGGTTGCCGCAACGACACGCGTTTCCCGTAGACCATACGCGGGCGTGCGGCAATATGCCAGGCCGATCGCGCACCAGCGGTAATGCCTCAGTCAAACCCGCGAATGCCCGCGCGGCCGCGAGCGTTCCATGCCCCCTGGAGCGCGAGCGTACCGCGAGCATCC
>JAFGRS010000690.1 GCA_016935045.1 Lentisphaeria bacterium
CCGGTCCGCGGCAGCCGATCGCTTCGCGATGGGGACGCGGGATGCCGCCCGGAGACCGTGCCCCGTACTGGGGATGCGCGGGAAAAAAGAGACCCCATGGCGTGAACCATGGGGCCGTGGCCGGCCGAGTTCGAATTGCGTTCGGCGTTACGGTCCGACGATCTGGCGGACGTTGCCCCTGCCGCGATCGCCCTGGTGCCTCTCCCGGTTCTTGTCACCACCCGCCATGACGCTGCCCGTGGCCAGGATCAGCATCAGCGCCACCAGAAGTGATTTCTTCATCGTGTCTGCTCCTTGGGGCACGGGACCTCTGTCCGTGTCGTGCCCGTGCTCATTTCACGGTGACCGCATCCGCCGCGGCGAAGGCGCTGCCATCGTCGAAGAGCCCGGTTAGCATCAGGGTCACCTCGCCTGGCAGCAGTTCCAGGTCCGCGATCCGGAACCGGGCCACCAGATGCCCCAGGCTGTCGGCCCACACACCGGATGCCGCGACGCCATCGAGCATGACCGAGGCAGGAGCGACGGTCGAGAGGGGGATGTTGGTGTGCACGGTGATGTCGCTCACCTTCGCCAGGACAATGGTCTGGGGGGACGCCATCATGGCGGGATCATCCCCATCTACGGCGCTGTTGGCCATCACGCTGCCGGCGATGCCCAGGGCGAGAAGCCCGCACAGCCCCAGAATTCCGAGAGTGACCTTCCGCATCATCTGTCTCCTTGTGCTGGTTGTCAGGTCCCGGGGCTGTACCCCCAACCGGTTGTTTCCTTCGGCCTGCCATGGGTGAACCCGGGGGACCACTTGTATGCCTAACAGCCTACCTCCCCGGGGCCGCCGGCCCAATAGGATCTTTCTATGAATGACGGGATGGTGCTATACTGAGCAGGAATCCGCAGCATGGACTCGAGCACGGATTGGGCACGGCCCGTCCCCGTCCCGGCCTTCACTCGCGGGTAGTTCCCCGCGGGTCCCAGGTCACCGGAGGGCAACACCATGAACGACATGGGCACGGATCAGGTGATGGCCGAGCTGAGCCGAAGTCCGCTGATCCAGGCCGTCGAGAAAGCCGCGCGAGAATTGGTCGGCATGCGCGTGCTCTTCCTGCTCCGTCGGAATGACGACATCGTCAAGCTGTCACCGGACGGTTCCGAGACGGACCTGCCCGCGTTCTGCCATATTCTGCGTGGTTCTCCCGCCGGAATGCGCGGCTGCATAGCCTGTCGCGCGCTGGTAGGCTTCGGTGCTTGTTACCATGGGTTGACGGAGTACTGCTGCCACGGCGGCATCCAGGTGATTGCGGCCGCCGCTCTGGGTGCGTCGAGGGAGATCTCGCGTTCCATCGTCGTCTGCTCCAGTGCCTTTGCCGCAGAGGACCGGGAGGCCGGTTGGGCTGCCCTTGCCGGTCATGCGGCGCACGTGGGCGTGAACCTTCGCGAACTCCGCAAGGCGTACGAGGAACTTCCCGTGCTCACTCCGGCGAACCGGGCCCTGGCCAGGGCTCTGGTCGAGGTGGGTGCAGCCGCCGTGGGGGAGATCGCGCGGGGCCTTACGGCGTCCGCGGCGCCGGTGTCGAGCCGGCGGGTCTCGGGGCACATGGCAGGCCCTCCCGGCCTTGACCAGCGCCTGACCGCCGCTCTCTTCGTGGCCAGGGACACGCCGGAGCCGGGCAAGGCAGGCAGCCGTGGCGCTGTCCTCGTGGAACTGGTCAGGGAGCTGGTGAACCGGGACCCCGGCATGCCCCTGGGCGTGGCCAGGATCGCGGCCGCCGCGCGGGTGACCCCCAATCACTTCTCCATGCTCTTCCGCAAGCATACGGGGCAGACGTTCCAGGAGTTCCAGACGGAGCGGCGCATGGCCCATGCGAAGCTGCTGCTGCGGGACCTGCGCCTGAACATCGGCGATATCGCCCACCGTGTCGGTTTCCCGGATGCGGGCTACTTCACGCGCCGGTTCCGGCAGTGGACGGGGATGACGCCGACGCAGTGGCGGGATGCGCTCTAGTACCACCGGTTGGGATGCTGGGTAAGAGCCCCTGGTTCGCAACGGCCGCATCGGGGAGCATACCGCTCCAGGCCGGGGGATCGAGCCGATGACGTCCGTCCGTGGCGCGCCCGTGTCCTCGCGGGCATCCCCCTTGCTCCGAGGGGATTGCCTTCGGCGTCCAGGAACGTCGGCGCCTATGCGGTTCACTCCCCGATGATCTTGACCAGGACACGCTTGCGCCGCCGTCCGTCCAGCTCGTAGTAGAAGATCTCCTCCCAGGGGCCGAAGTCCAGCTTCCCCTCGCTGACCGCGACGGTCACGGAACGTCCCATGAGGGTGCGCTTGAGGTGGGCATCGGCATTGTCCTCGAAGCCGTTGTGACGGTACTGCGTGTAGGGCTTTTCCGGCGCCAGTTTTTCGAGCCAGGTTTCGAAGTCCTGGTGCAGGCCGCTCTCGTTGTCGTTGATGAAGACGGCCGCGGTGATGTGCATGGCGTTGACCAGGCAGAGTCCCTCGAGGATGCCGGATTCGCGCAGGCATTCCCGGACGGCCGCTGTGATGTGGATGATTTCGCGGCGTTTCGGGGACTCGAACCAGAGTTCCCTGCGGTAGCTTTTCATGGTTTTCCTCGTGCAGGCCGCCCAACGGGAGAACGTCGGCTCGGGGAGCCGCGGCCGGAGGCCGGGGACCGCGGGCGACGATGTTCGGGAATATGGGTGTGGATGGGGAAGGCGTCCAGCCGGATGCGGCGCGACCGGCAACGCCTCCGTGGAAAAGGAAGGACTCGGGAACCGGCTCAGCAGGAGCTTCGCCCTCCAGGGGATGCGGCTCAGCAGGAGCTTCGCCCTCCAGGGGATGCGGCTCAGCAGGAGCTTCGCC